>CAZKWD010000192.1:0-4854 GCA_964556175.1 uncultured Rikenellaceae bacterium | reverse complement strand
ACCTGTTCGGCTACATCAATAAGGTTACTTTCAGGCTGTTTCAGAACGGCAATTAAAGGCACATCCTTGCCATCGGCTTTTATTTTAATGTATTCGTTACGTTCAGAGATCTCGACATTTGCTACGTCGCTGACTTTTATGTGTCGGACTCCATTATTAAAAATAACCAGATCTTCAAGCTGTTGTTTATTCTTCAGCGTAGCATCAGTGACTGTCAGATAGAGCCTGTTGTAGTCTATAGTATAACCGTTGGATTTAATAAAACCGGTCTCTTTTAAAACGTCCATAATCTGCTGAGGATTGATTTTCAGCTGGCGCAGTTTTTCTTCATCCGGAATTATCCTGTATTCTTTTACCTTGCCTCCGATTACCTGAACAGATGCGACACCTGCAATCCGCGACAAATAAGGTTTTACAATATATTCTGCAATAAGCTTTAATTCAATCTGGTTTTTTGAATCTGAAAATATTGAGTACCCCATTACCGGTAATATTGAGGGGTTCATTTTTTCAACTGTTATTTCAATATCCGGAGGTAAAATACTTTTGATCCTGGCAATCTGGGATTCCACCTGCTGTTTGTCCAGGTCAATATCGGAACCCCATTCCATATATGCTGATATCTCGCAGCTTCCCATGGTTGTTGCACTGCGTACAAGACTCAGGTGTTCGACCTTTTTTATAGCATCTTCAAGAGGTTTGGTAACCTCCACCATCATCTTATCTACAGGCTGTTCTCCGTTATCAGCAATTATTTTGATCTTTGGAAAAGTAACATTTGGGAACAATGAAGTCTTTAAATTTTTATAAGAAAATGCCCCGAGTGCCAGAATTAAAAGCAAAAGAATTGAAACCGGCGTTTTAAATCTGATAAATATCTTTTCCATATTATTTTATTATTGTAATTACAGTGCTGTCAGGCAAACCATAAGCTCCTTCACTGATAATCAGGTCTTTTCCATTCAATTGTGGAGAGATTATTTCAACAATGCTGTCATTTTCAATACCTTTTTTAACAGAGATTTTTACAGCCATATCGCCGGCATCAATTCTCATGATCCAGAATTCACTCTGGGTTTCATTTGTCATCAATGAAGATTTTTTGACCAGAAAAGCCTGTTGATGTTTTTCATTAAGAAATTTAATTATAAGATTCAGGTTTTCCGGTAATTGCCTGTTTGTTTCAGGTTTTATTAGTACAGTCTGTGTTTGATTAACTTCATCCACAACAGGAAGGATCCCGGAAACGGAACCAGTTATAATTGTATTGTCTGTCAGAAGTATTTTACATTTTCGCTCCTTAATTAATATAGAATGATACTCAAAAGGTACATTTACCTTAACCATTAAATTTTTACTGTTAACAATGTTGCAAAGCAGACTTCCTTCTGCCACATAAACTCCCGGCTCATTAATAATCAACTCATTAACAAAACCATCAGAGGTTGCATGGACTTTTACAATGCCAAAATCCCCAATTGTGTCACTGTCAGATTCAAGCGCTTTGCGTTCCCTTGTTTGTACCTCAAAAAGGATTTCATCTTTCTGAACCTCGTCTCCGAATTTCATGTTAACCCTCATAATGTAACCTGAAATTGGCGAAACAACCTGGGTTTTTTTAAGATAAACAGTGTTGCCGTTAAAACTTATTTCATTTTCGATATCACCTTTAATAATCTGTGTTGCTTTTACTGAAACCACAGGCATCTGCTCTTCTCCCGAGGTACCTTCAGTTTTACAGGAAGAGATCATTTGAAACATGCAAATGGCAAAAAGAAGGATAAATAACTTTTTCATTATATGTTTTTTAATAGTTCAGATAATTATATGAATTGATCAGGAGTTGTTTTTCCATTTTAAACTGAAGGATTTCCTGTTTCTTTGCAGCAATATCCTTCAACAGATTTTTAAAATCCATAATGGAAATTTCTCCCCGTGAAAGTTCTTTGGAATATGCTTCATAAAGATTGTTATATTGATCTGCCTGTTGTTCATTGAGAATTATCCTTTGATCAACGGCTTTTATCTGATTCATAATCTTATTTTTACTTATATCATTTTGCGTAAGGAAGGTTTTCTTCTCAAACTCCAGAGTCTGCTGGTTTATAGCAGATTTTTCTCTTTGGATATTTCGCTGATGACCATCAAAAATGTTCAGGCTGAAAGAAATCCCTGTACTTAATCCAAATCTTTCAGGATATGGTAAATAAGCAGCATTTAAGCCCGCATCAGCAAACAGATCTAATTGAGGCTTATATTTCAGTTCATTAACAGCCTGGTCTGCTATTATGTTTAAGCTGTCGAGCTTATAAGAAGTTAAGAAATTAGATCTCCCGGTATTTTCAGGTTTAACTGTAAAATTTATATCCTGAAGGTCTACTTTACTTGTATCACTGATTCCGCAAATAAGGTTCAAATCGTATAGATTAGTTAAATACTCAGACTCGAACATCATATATTCTGCATTATAGTTTTGAACTTCAATTTGCAAAATCATCAAATCAATCTGCTTATAGATTGCGTTTTCAACCAGTTTATTCATTATTTTCATTTGCTCATCAAGGTCTTTAAGAAGAGACAGGCTATTATCAGCCTGTTTCCTTGATTTAATGCAAAGAATGTACTGATAGCCGGCGATCTGTTCCAGTTCATGAATTGTCAGGGCTATATTATTGTTGTTGATCTGCCCTGAAATGTCAGCCTTATTAGCATATACTTTATATTTTGAACCTGCAAGAAGAGGTTGTTTTACTGAAACCAGGGCCTGAAATTGCCCTCCATCGGTTATTGCAAGATCATGACCGGTATAATCTGTTGCACCTTCTGATACCAGTTCAAATCGGTTTGTATTATTATCGTGTGAAATAATCGGCGCCAATGTAATACCGGAAACAAGATTTATTTCAGGCTTTGAAAGAACGCTGCTGATTTGCTTTAAATCAAGCTTTACAATCTGATTCTCGTTTATATTTTTATTTATAAGAGGACTGTTTTTACGGGCCTGTTCGAGGTAAAAATTCAAATCCCGCTGCTGGGCATTCAGAGCTGAACCAACCAGCAGGAACAATATTAAAATGGTATAAGTTTTCACTTTTGTTTTAAAATTTTGGTTTTATGATAAAACAATGGAACTCGCCCTTCTGATAATGTATATCAAGCAGGCTTACTGTTCATGTAATTTCTGTCATCCAAGCAGCTGCCTGACAATTGTTGATATCTCTTTACCGTCAGCCCTGCCGGCAAGCTCCCTGGTGGCAACACCCATGACCTTACCCATTTCGGAAGGTGATATTGCCCCAACCCTTTCAATAATATCTTTCAGGACTTTAGTAAGCTCCTCATCGCTTATTTTTGCTGGCAGGTATTTCTCAAGGACATCAGCTTCGGCAGCCTCCTTTTCATACAGATCCTGACGGTTATTTTCCTTATAAATGACAGCAGATTCTCTTCTCTGTTTAACAAGTTTTTGAATGATTTTCAGCTCTTCTTCAGGGTTTAATACTGTATCATGGCCTTTTTCGGATTTGGCAAGCAAAAAAGCAGTCTTTGCAGCCCTTATTGCATCAAGGGCCACTTTATCCTTACTCTTCATTGCGTTTATAAGATCACCGGCAATTTTTTCAGTTAATGACATAGTGAAAGTAGTTATTTATGATATGTAAAATATTTTATTTAAATTTTCGACTGCAAGACTGCAAGACCGCAAGACCTATTTTGGTTCCACATGTATATTAACAGTAAGGTTTTCATAGGCAGCCATGAGTTTATCCTCAATCATATCGCAATATTTGTGGGCATTCCCAACTGATTCATCTGCAGGCACTTCTACATGAATATCAATAAACCTGTAGTTCCCTGCCACTCGTGTACGGAGATCATGATATTGTACTCCCATTTCCATGAGTCTTTTCTTAAGCCCTTTAATTTCCTCATCACTCCAGGCAATGTCGAGCAGGGGGAAAAAAGCACGTTTGAGCAGGGAATATGATTCTTTGAGGATAAACAGGGCAACAAGAATAGCAACAACCGGATCTAACCACTGGATGTCTGTAAGCAAAATTAATATCAGCCCGGCTGCTACACCAACCGAAGTGTAAACATCGGTTTTAAGATGCAATGCATCGGCCTCAAGGGCAACTGACCCTGTCTCCCGGGCAACCTTGTATAATCTTTTTGACACGAAAATGTTTACAATTGCAGATACTGCCATTACAAGGGAACCAATCCATATTTTTTCAAGGATTATCTCCTCGCCAAACAGTTTTTTTACAGATTCAACGATGATCCATATTGCCGCTATAAATATCAGCAGCGCCTCTATTACACCGGAAATATTTTCAAATTTTCCGTGTCCGTAAGGATGTCTTTTATCAGGCGGATTATCAGATACCCTGACAGAAAAAAAAGCAATTATTGCTGCCACCAGGTCCATGGAGGAGTGAATAGCTTCGGATATGATACTTACTGAACCACTTATAATGCCTGCCACCAGCTTCAATAATATCAATGCGCTGTTTGATATTACTGATAGCCCCGCAGTTTTTACTTTTAGATTCATACCTATCAGAAAGAGATGAAATAAAGGTAATCAGAAAAACAATAATTGTAAATCTAATTCAGATTTTGATCAAATCATAATTTGTGCTGCCCAGGCCAATTTTCATGGCATGTTCGAGACCTGATTGCCACGATGTATCAGGATGGGTAAGTTTAAATTTATCTTCACCTGTCATGTTTCCTTTATCATAATTGTCACAGATCTTGCTTCCGGGGAGTGCCGGGGCCGCTTTGACAAGATCAGCACAGGCCTGATCGAGTGCTACCGGATCGAACGAAGCAACCATCCCTATGTTC
>CAZKWD010000191.1:0-4863 GCA_964556175.1 uncultured Rikenellaceae bacterium | reverse complement strand
CCCGAAGATGAGGAGCTGAAGGAAATGATATGGGAAACGATCGAAGAGACACTGTCGGAATTGCCTGAAGAGCAAAGGAGCGTGTTCGTTGATAACGAATTTGAGGATTTGAGCTTTAAAGAGATATCTCAAAAGACCGGTATTGGAGTCAATACCCTCATTTCAAGAAAACGTTACGCTGTCCTTGCACTCAGGAAAAACCTTAATGGATTGTATAAACAATTAAAAAATTACTAGTATGAAAGCGTTAAATGTATTAAAGTATGTCGGCTTCGGAATTCTCGGTGTAGGATTCATGATCGGAGTTATATTCGGTATCCAGGCCTTGTGGAACTGGCTGATACCGTTGTTGTTCAACGGACCGGAACTTACCTTCTGGCAGACTGTCGGACTATTCTTCCTGTCAAAGATCCTCCTTACAGGTGTTGCACCCGGATCTCATCATCCTCATGATAAAAAGTGGAAGGAAAAATACCACAATAAGTTCAAACAGGCACCGAAGGAGGATCAGAATATTGTAACCGCTGAACAGGTTTGAAATGAAAAAAGAAGAAAGATATAGCAGGGTGTATCCAGTTGAACAGGCAGGGAGCCTTGAGAACAGACTTAGGAAGTTAGTTCAGAATCCCCGGACGATATTGAAATTATATATCCGGCCGGGGATTACTGTTCTTGACCTTGGTTGCGGACCGGGATTTTTCTCAATAGAGATTGCAAAGATGCTGAATGGCAGCGGAAAGGTAATTGCCGCTGATTTGCAGGAGGGAATGCTTGAAAAAGTCGAGATAAAGATCAGGGGTACTCTGCTCGAAAAGAAGATAGAATTGCATAAATGTGAAGCTGACAGGATAGGATTAAAATCCAAAGTCGATTTTATCCTGGCTTTTTATGTTGTTCACGAGATAAAAGATCACAAGTTACTATTTGAAGAGATGAAAGCACTTCTAAAACCTGACGGCAAAATATGTATTGTTGAGCCCTCTTTCCATGTTTCCCGGAATACTTTTAAAGATATGATCAGAAACCTGATGAAAGCAGGTTTTGAAGTTAGTCAGGCACCTAAAATCCTTTTCAGCCGTTCAATAATTGCTGCTGATCCTTTTGGATCGTGATTTTCAACAGGATACATCTTCCCGCCTTGCCGGCAACCTCATTCTTACAGCTGGCAAGTCTCACGAATATCTATCGCTACTTGTAATTTACAATTTCCTCTATACTTTTTCTGGTCGAAGCAGATGATGTGGCATCCACATTCTTTTTTAGAGTTAATTTTTGCTGCTTCTGTGATGATATTTATGAATTTTTTTCATTCGTTCATCAATGCCGGCAAATAACTTTTCGGCCTCATCAATTTCTATTCTTCCTGTTTTAAGCAGCTCTTCTACTTTTGTCTTTTCATCATTAAGAAGAGTTTGAACTGCTTTTTTGGTTGCTACTTCAATATAAATATCCGGGTAGAATTTTTTAAAATTCCGCAGGAAAGTTTGTCCATGTATTATGTTCTGGCTTATTTCATCACGCAGGAGCTCTATATTGACCTCATCCTCAGGTGTTAATTTCAGTTCCTTAAACCCGTCTATAAGTTTCAGGTTTTCATTTTGCGCTTCAGCGAATCCCATTCCAAAGTCATAACTCAATACAAGCTTGTTATAGTTTAACTGCCGGTAAATATAAAAGAGCCATTTTACACGTTGTAGTCTGTTTAATAATTTGGAATTGCGAAGCATATCTTCCAGATCGCTTCTCTCATCAAGCGGCATGTCTCCATTACTGTCAAGCATCTCGCTGATAGACTCGCTGAGCTTGATCACCGTTTCTGAACTTATAATTCCCTTGTTAAACTGTTCCCAGTAGGTCGCTTTTTCCCTTTCCAGGACCCGTCGTCTGAGCTCTGCAAGTTCATTGCTTTCTAATGTAGACTCAACTTTAATACTTTTAAAACCCGGAAGAAAGTTTTTTATAGTTTCAGTATCTGCATTCTTATAATATCTTTCGGATGATATTTTTATAGCATCTGCCTTCATCTCTTCTGTCACTGTCTTAAATGTCTGGTTCAGTATTATTGCTTTTGAGGCAGCTATTTTTGTCAGGCCCAACTTGTTTACAATGAACTTGATGGTGGTAGCATTTATAAGAAGAGTAAGCATCACAATCCCTGCTGTCAGGAAAAGAAACTGGTCTCTTACCTCAACCGGTAATAACTCCGTTCCTGCTACAATAAGTGCAAGGGCAAGGCCTACTGCCCCCCTCAATGATCCATACCAGGTTACAACCAGGTCTTTAAAGTTAAGGCCATAACCTGATCTCTTCATAAAAGGATATAGCAGGGCAAGCATGACAGCTCTTGCAATATGGATGCCTATATAAAGAATCAGGAGAACCACAAAATCGGTTGCAGTAAAGGTTACCCTGCTGGCAATTACCACTCCTACAATTGTGAAAATCAGAGTATTAGCTATATAGACGGCCAGTTCCCAGAACTCGTGAAGAAATTTTACAACCTCGGGACTGATACGGGTTTTACCTACACTGGCCATTGTTATACCCAGACCAAAAATAGCCAGCACTCCAGACACATGTAAAAACTCCTCAGCTATAAAAAATGTTAGATAGGCTGAGGCAAGAAGTACAACGATCTCCACCATAGCATCATTAAAGACTTTCTTGAGCCAGAACATAACCATCCTGGCTATAATCAAACCAAAAAGAGTACCACCAATAGCCACTTTTAAAAAATCGAGAAAAGGATTCATCTCAGCAGTCTGCCCTGATAATGGAAGATAAAAAACCATAAACAGAACGATAGCCGTTCCATCATTCAGAATTGCTTCTCCATCTATTAATGTCGAGAGTTTCTTGCTGGCTCCCATCTCCTTCAATATAGCTACTACCGCAACAGGGTCTGAAGCTGAAATGAGAGCACCGAACATAAAAGCAATAGGCCATGACCAGTCCATCAGTCCAATATTTAAACCTTTTATTCCCATCAGTAAAACTGCCGTGAGTCCCAACGCTATAATAATACCGGGACCTGCAAGCAGTGAAGCATTGACTGATGTCTTGCGGAATGTATGCCAATCCATACCAAAGGCCGCCTCAAAAATAAGAGTGGGGAGAAATATGAAAAATATCACATGTGGATTGATGGACCCGGCCCAGGAAATTGAATCGAGTACTATAGAAGATAATGAACTTGATGCAACATGAAATCGTGATATTACTCCAAGAATTACTCCTATCACAACCAGCAATACGGTGTACGGGACAGGCATCTTCTTAAGTAAATGCCTGGTAATTGTTCCAAGAATTAATGCGATTATTATAAAAAGTAACGGCTCCATAGTCTTTATGGTTTTGGGGACTCAAAATAGGAAAAAGGATTAAATTGTCATATAAAAACTTTTATAAATAGACTATTAATCTTGAGAAATTTGCGGTCTAAAAACTCTAATTTTGATCTAACTGTATTAAAGATTCCCTAACACAACATCAAAATGCATTTCTGGTTTCGTAGTCCTGGGTGTTCTTTTATTTACTTAATTTTCAATCCTTTTGAGCTTTCATCAATGAGGATTCTTTGAGCCACCTGGACATAACAAGGCTAAGTAGCATAAGACCGATGAGCACAATCAAAGGCTTGGTCATAGAACCTGTTAATGGCGACTTAAAGCTATCCATCCCAAAAATAAAAGCGATTCCTGATATCTGTCCCATAAGTAAAAGCAAACCGTTTGAAGTGCCTTCCGAAGCCGGAAAGGTTATTTCAGCACCGTATTGGAATCCAATCGGGCCTGCACTTAGAAGGAAAAACCCTAAGATTATTCCGGAAGAAATAATAATCCAATAACTGGTTGCAAAAGTTATACCTGCCAGGCCTATAATGGCGCCAATAAGGGCAACAATAATAAATGGTATCCTCTTTCTGTAGTGGTCAGAAAGTATAGGCATAATGAGTGCACCCAGGATTCCACCCAAAATCATAAGACCTCCGATGATTCCTGCCTGGGTAGTTGAAAAACCTCTTGGTCTAAGTATATCTTCTATCCATGTTGCTACACTGTTGAACACTCCTAACCCAATAAAAAAGATGAACATCAACAAATAAAAATTTTTATTGCGCAGAGTATCTTTAAGGCCGTCTATAACTAGGGAACGTTCCTCCTGTTCAGGAAGACATGGAGCTGTAGCGGGACGTTCTTTGGCCAGCAACAGAAAGATAAGCGCAGCTATAATTGAAATAATCCCATAAATATGTAGCATTCCATTTATACCGTTACTTTTAACAATGAAAGGCGTTAGTAACATCCCAACTAAAATACCGAGATACATTGCCAGTGTTCCAAGACCAGATGCAGTGGCTCTCTCTTCAATGAGGAACCAACGAGCAGCAAGTTTGGTAATGGCATTGAGAAGAAATGGCTGACCTATGGCAATTCCAATTTGTGACAAGAGCAAAAAGTTATAATTGGTGGTGGCCAGTCCTCGTAACAATCCAAACACTCCTGTAAAAACTGCACCTATGCCTACACCTATGCGAATCCCATAAGTATCTATAACCAATGACGCAGGGATTGATACAACAACGTATACGATCATGAAACACATGGAAAGAATTCCAATTTGAAGATCTGTAACACTGTAATATTTAGCTGCATCAACAGTTATCGGTGCAAAAGTGATCCATAATAACTGGTTAACTGCAACAATAAACATATACCCACCAAGAACGATCCAACGGTATTTATATACTTTGAAATTTATTGATCCCATATCATAAAGTTCTTTTATTAGAATAAATTAAAACCAGTTAAAAACTTATTTAAATATTACAAACCAAAGAAAAGGTTATCAGAAGAATTTAGT
>CAZKWD010000190.1:3696-4895 GCA_964556175.1 uncultured Rikenellaceae bacterium | reverse complement strand
GCTATTGACTTCCCTCCCTCCGAAATTGCCTTTGATGCTGCATTTGAAAAATAATAAAAAACATATCTCTATGAAAAAAATAAGATTGGGAATGATAGGCGGCGGCATCGGAGCATTCATCGGTGATGCACACAGACGCGCTTCACGAATATGTAACGATTATGAACTGGTTGGCGGCGTTTTTGATGCTGATTATGTAAAGAGCAAGGTATTCGCTATTAAAGAAGGCTTAAGCCTTGACCGGTGTTATAACAGAGTTGATTCACTTATAAAGGGAGAGCTTGCATTATCTGAAAATGAGAGAATGGAGGTCATTGCAATTGTTACTCCCAATGCCCTTCACTATCCTTTTGCAAGAAAATTCCTTAATAATGGTTTCCATCTGGTGTGTGAGAAACCGATGACGCTCACCGTTAAGGAGGCTTTCGACCTTGAAAAGCTTGTGGCAAAGAACAAATTGACATTTGCTCTTACACATACTTATACCGGATACCCAATGATACGCCAGATGAGGGATATGATAGCGAAGGGAATGCTTGGAACAATCCAACGTATTGATGCTCAGTACTATCAGGGATGGATCAACGCAATTATACATGGTAAGGGGAGCCGGATAACCGGAGTATGGAGACTCGATCCAAAGCAGGCAGGAGCGAGCAGCTGCATGGGCGATATCGGAGTGCATGCATTTAATCTTATAGAATATACAACAGGACTTGAGGTAAAGGAGGTGCTGTCGGATCTTAATCCTGTGAAAGAAGGAGTAAAACTTGACCTTGACGGTACTGTACTGTTAAGATTCAGCAAAAAGCTAAAAGGTGTGATCAGATCAAGCCAGGTTTGTGCGGGAGAAGAAAATAACCTTACAATAGCTGTATATGGCTCAAAGGGAAGCCTGAAATGGGCCAGGAGAATCCGAATTATCTTTATCTGCTGAGTGATTCAGAACCGACAAAGGTCTTCAAGCCAGCACACGGATACAATTATAAAATGGCTGAGGAAGGGCACACCATGCCGGCAGGACACCCTGAAGGAATATATGAAGCACTGGCTAATATTTATAAGGGAGCAGCTAAATCAATCCGCAAACAAAAGTTTACTGCCGGAGAGTTCCCAACAGTACATGATGGCGTAAGAGGCATGAAATTCATTCATGCAGTGGTGAATTCGAATGCGAAGGGAAATGTGTGGATAAAGGT
>CAZKWD010000190.1:0-3596 GCA_964556175.1 uncultured Rikenellaceae bacterium | reverse complement strand
AATTCATTCATGCAGTGGTGAATTCGAATGCGAAGGGAAATGTGTGGATAAAGGTATGATTCCCTAGACCAATAAAAATTTTGTTCTCTGTGGAACTCCGCTTTAGCAGTACGAGCTCAGCGAAGCTAAATCGGCGCCAGCAATTAGAATTGAATCAGCACCAGCATCCGAAATATGAGAGAAATGTATATTATTTCTTTTTTCTAAGAAGTAATACTGCTGCACCGCCAACGATAATAACAGCTCCTGTAATTATTGCAATCAGACCTGCCGAACTCTTGCCTGAAGCCTCATCTGCGGCAGATTCTTCATCCTCGACAGCATAATAGAAAGTGGGTTTTGCATCAGTGTCCATATTTACCGTATCTTGCTGAGGGTTAGGCGCTTCCTGTGATAAAGCTGTTGAAAGTCCTGTAAATGCCAGCATTGCAGACAATGATACGATTATGATACTTTTTTTCATTTTAATTTTGTTTAAATGTTATATAATTGTTTTTACAAGTTCATCATATTTTTCAGCAATACCGGGATCAGTGTCTCTGTAGGTATCGGCCAGGGCTCTGATTGCCGGTTTATAAGAGGGATTTATCGTAAGACAATTCCTTAAAAGTCTCCTCGCCTTCTGCATATCCTTTTCGGCCATGACCTTAGCCAGTTCAACATATGCATCGAAATATTTTCGGTCTATGCTTATCAGTTTCTCATAATAACCCGCTGCTTCATCCTTCCTCTCCTCAGCTTTGGCTATATTCCCCAGGTACATCAGCACCGGTTCAAACTCCGGATTTATTTCCAGGCATTTCTTTAAGACAGAATCAGCTTTCGAGTACTGCCCGTCGTTATATAATCCACGGGCAAAATTATAAAAAATCATTTCATCATCACAAATGATTTCCAGAGCTTCTTCAAAAAGTTTTAAAGCATCTTTATTTCTTCCCTCTTCAAGAGCCCTGAATCCGTGAAAATCCGCTTTTGTCTGTCGTGCGAGTATTGCGCAAACAGGAACACTATCAGCATATATGGTATGAATAGTGTTCTCCGGCGGCCATTTCCCGCTTTTCAGCCTGAAGGGAGGAATATACCTGTTCGTGACAATTGCATAATCCCAGTCATACTGACTTCTCTCCTCGTACCTGAAATATGAGGTTTTTATTCCCGGGTAATTCCTGAATTGCCACTCAACCGTGAATGTAGCCTTTACAACTGCAGTGTCAATATTTTCTTTTTTCAGATAATCTATAAGCCATTCTGATGCTTCTGTTTGCCCGATATAGTAATAATCTGTCTCATAAATACCATAGGCGCCATGTAATCCTCCGGTCAGTTTATTATAATACATATATGAATATGGCCAGTTTTCAGCCATAAATTTTACCGGGGGTATTGCAAGTATTAAAAGAATAAGAGCCAGGCTCAATCTGTAATACCATCTTTTTGTAAGATCAAAGATATAATTGAATCCTGCTGCAGCAATCACCACAATTGAAGGATAAACAAAAAGAAACTGGCGCCAGGAGCTGTACAGGTTTGATTTTTCGATCATCACAAAGATGACAGGAAAGATTATTGTAAATAATACCAGTCCGTAAATAAGTGCCTTCCCGGACCGGAATATTTTTTTTGTGAAGGCGAAAAAAACAATAAAGCCTGTCAGCACAATGACAGGTATCGTTATTGCCATAGATTTCGGAAGGTAGTACCACGGCATAAAATCGGACCACATCACTTTGCCCTCAAATATCTGCTTGACAGTGGCCGGGAAATGAGCCATTACCGTGTAGGAATCAAATACATTCCTTATTGGATCCTGTAGTGCGAAAGGCCATAGCAATATACCCAGAAAATATGCAGCACACGAAACTAATATTATAATTATCAGAAGTTTGACATTCTTATAAAAACCGACTTTTTTGTTTTTTATAACTTCCGGAATGGCCTTTATAAAAAAGAAAAGAAACAGGTAGCAGATCAACAGCAGTCCTCCTGCCCTGATGCTTAAAGCAAAGGCAATACTTACTGTAAGAAACAGAATATCGCTGAACCTCATCCTCGCTTCATCGAACACTATTTTCAGCATGAAGAATATCGATGCAATATAGCCAAGTGCAAAGGGAATATCTTTCAGGTTATTCTGGGCATGTCCCATGAATATTGGTGAGACAGCAAAAAGAAACATCACAATAATTCCTGTCCTGTAACCTGAGAGCCATACAGCAAAAAGTGCCGTTAACAGAATTATGGCCCAGCCTGCAATGGAGCTCATTATATGCCTGAACCCGTAAATATCTTCTATTTTAAGCCATTTGGCCAGGAATGTCACAATATTATCGTATGACTGGCCATAATATTTCAGGTGAGAAGAAGGTGTGTCAAGGACAGAAAGGTCCCTGCCATGTGAAGCAAAATAATTATAGACTGATTCCGAATGTTCATAATGCAGTATCTCATCACATGAAATTCCTGCATTCCTGCTTAATAATATCATTATTACAAGCAGGAGTACTGAAGCGACATAGAAGATATTTTTCAGACTCTTTTCTGTCATCATTTCTCAGGAGTATCACCATAGAATTTCCTGACAAAATAGACCGGACGGTTTTGCGATTCCTTGTAATTTCTGAAGATGTACTCACCCAATATTCCCAGAAATACGAGTTGTATAGAACCAAGAAAATAGACACTAAGTAAAATCGATGACCAGCCCGGGACGGCAATACCGGTGGCTTTTGCCACCAGGACATAAATTCCTGCAGTCATGAAGACCAGGGTCCCCAGAGTTCCCAGTATCAGGCAAAACCTGATCGGAAATCTTGAAAATGAATATATTGCATCAGATGCCAGTGAAAACAGGTTTCTCAATTTCATTTTCGATTTGCCCATCAGCCTTTCTTCCCTTACATATTCCACATCCCCTTGTTTAAAACCAATAAAGGTTCTGAGACCGGGCAGATAACGAACCTTTTCTTTCATCGAGAGAAGTGCGTCAACAGCAATTCTTTTCATCATCGAATAATTACCATAATTACCCATCGATCTCATGTCTCCTATACTCTTAAAGATCGAATGAAACAACCTTGCATACAGATTACGGCTTCCGGTGCCTTTTCTTCCGGTCCTCTTTGCACCTACAATATCATACTCTTCCCCGGTGATTTTATTGTACATCGCTGTCAGCAGTTCCGGCGGATCCTGGAGATCTCCATCCATCATGGCAACAATATCACCCCTGGCATATTCAAGTCCGGCTGTGAATGCTGCCTGGTGTCCAAAATTCTTTGACAGTGATAATAACTTGATTTTATTGTTTTTCTCCCTGCGGGCAAGGATAAGGGATACACTCTGGTCGGTGCTGCCGTCATCGACAATTATCACCTCATAATCTTTTGTAAATGAATCAATTGCCTGAACAGTCCGATCAATAAGCTCATCAATCAGCTTCTCTTCATTGTATATTGGGATTACCAGTGAAAACATAACAGGATTGAAAATTTTTTATAAATCTATTTCTTTTGCAACCTATTCAATGCAAATTCCACATCATCAGCCAATTCAGGATCAGATTCCAGTGACTTTATAACAAGCATGCAGTAATCGGA
>CAZKWD010000189.1:1808-4901 GCA_964556175.1 uncultured Rikenellaceae bacterium | reverse complement strand
CGCATTCACTGTTGACTGACAATCATTTCATTCCCTCTCGATATACGGGTAGAAAAACAATCATTGTGTTTCTACCCGTTATTTATGTTGTCGGGTTGCGTGAAGGAACCATGCTGCTTGTTGAAAAAGGCAAAGTTCATCTTATTGGTGCCCGTAATGCCAGAATATTCAAAAAAGGGTCTCCCCCGGCAGAATTCCGGCCAGGTGAGGATTTATCTTTCCTTCTTTAACCGAAGGGCTTATATTCATTCAAATAAATTACCTTTGTTTGCTGGTTATTAACTGCTGTAAGGCAGATTTAATGGTTGGAATATGAGATTATTCTTTAAAATACTGAAAATAACTGCAGTCTTAATCATTATATTTATTCTTGGCCTCTTTACTGCATCAATCCTGATGCAGGATAAGGTTGCCGGATATATTCTCAAATCCCTGAACAAAAGCATATCAACAAAATATGAATTTGAATCAGTAGGGCTTTCTTTACTGAGACAATTTCCAAAAGCTTCTCTCGACCTTAAAAATGTTATCGTTCACTCTTCTCCCGGTTTTGATAAAACAGGTTTTGCCGGATTGAATACTGATACGCTGCTTGCGGCAAAAGTGGTATTTATTGAATTCAGCATTACTGATATTTACAGAGGTATTTACAATATTGACAAAATCGGAATTAAGGATGGTATTCTAAACCTGCTAACGGACCATGAAGGACTGGTAAATTATGAGATCTCTGTTAAAACTGAAGAGGTGCCGGAGAGTGATTTTACAATTGATCTCAGAAGGATTTCCCTTACTGATCTGGATACAAAGTATAACAACCTTGCAACACAACTTATTATCGAAGGATTGATAGAAACCGGACAACTTAAAAGCCGGATAACAGGGGACGAGATTGATTTCACCGCCCAGTCTGCTATGCAGATCACAAATTTTCGTCTTTACAACACTGTTCTGGCAGCTCCTTTTTTGGCCGATATTGATATCAGCCTCAGCAGATCAGACAGCGGAATTGTGTTCAATAAAAGCTTTCTTGATATCGATAATTATCATTTTGGATTGTCCGGTTCATTATCAGCAGATAAAATGCTGGATCTCTCTCTTACAGGTGAAGATCTTGATATTGAAGATATTAAGAATTATTTTCCCGCAGAAATACTCAGGACTATTTCTGACTATAATCCTTCAGGGTTTTTACAGGTTGATGGCAATATAAGAGGTCAGCTTACACGTACTTCTTATCCCGGTATCGATATTAACTTTCTTCTTAGTAACGGTTCGGTAACTCTTGGAAACAGGGAACTCAACCTGAATGATCTCTCTTTTAACGGTAGTTTTTCCAATGGAGAAAAGAGAGTTCCCGAAACCAGTAAGATTGCTATAGATAATTTCAGGGGAACTTTAGGTTCGGAACAATATACAGGATCATTAACTGTCTGTAATTTTGACTCATTATATGGAACACTTCAACTTAAAGGAAAGGTAATCTTATCTGAGATTAAAGATTTTTTCAGGTTCAGGGTAATATCATCATCCGAAGGATTTATTGATCTTGACCTTCGTATGGAGGGTGCCCTGCCGAAAAAAGGAAAATACGCTTTCCCGGATATAATGGATCTTATTACCGGAGCAAACCTCACCTTTAATGACTTCTCGATCGGCATTAAAAACGATAAAATCTCTTTTGACAATATAAGAGGAACGGTTGTTATTGCAGATTCTATCCTGGCCGAAAATCTTGATGTCCGTTTTAAAGATCACACGTTCAGGGTGAACGGTATTTTTAAGAACCTGCCCGAATGGCTGGCCGGCAGACCTGAGATACTGATTGCATCCGCCGGTATGTGGTGCGACCACATGGTTCCTGAATTACTCTTTCCTTCACTTAATAAGTCCGATACTGCTTCAAAAAGGGGCAGAGCTTATTCTCTCCCCGGGGACATTATACTTGATCTGGATTTTATTATTGATACTTTCAGGTTTAGGAAATTCAAGGCGGAAAAGATCGATGGAAATCTTAGTTATAAACCGGGACTTGTAAATTTTAAAACCCTGAACTTAACCTCCATGGGGGGTCTTATCTCCGGTAATGGTTTTATTGTTCAGAAACCTGATGATAAATCTTTTAATACACGGGGTAATTTTGATCTTGAAGAAATAAATATTAAATCAGCACTTGTGTCATTCAATGATTTCGGACAGGATTTTTTGAAAGCGGAAAACATAAACGGGAATCTTTCCGGCAATATGTCAGTTATTATCCCCTTCGACTCCCTTCTCAAAATTGATGTTAAATATATTACGGCTGAAGGGAAATATCGGATTATCGATGGGGCTCTTATAGATTTTGCCCCTGTAAAACAGCTCTCTTCATTCATTGAGCTGTCAGAACTTGAAAACATACGTTTTGAGAAACTTGAAAATGACTTTTTCATAAGAAACAATGCCCTGTATATTCCGCTGATGGATGTAAACTCCTCTGCAGCAGACCTCTCAATAAACGGAAAGCATGGTTTTGATAATGACTATGAATACCATGTCAGGATCCTCCTCTCTGAGATCCTCAGTAAGAAACTAAAAAAGCCCAGACCTAATACAACGGAATTTGGAGCTGTTGAAGATGACGGACTCGGACGCACCTCTGTGCTTCTGAAGGTTGAAGATAAAGGTGAAGAGGTAAAGGTTGGATATGATGTTGAGGCTGCAAGGAATATTGTCAGGGATGATATCAAGGCAGAAAAACAAACCCTCAAAACAATTCTGAACGAGGAATACGGTTGGTTTAAAAATGACACACCTGCCGTCGAAAAACCGGCAACAGGAACACCCCGCTTCAAAATATTATGGGAAGAGACGGATACGGTAAGCGTTGAAAATGAGGAACTGCCTGTAGAAGAAAAAGAGAACCTTTTGAAGAATTTATTTAAGAAAAAAAGATAAAATAGTAATGACCCGTTTACGTTATAAAACTCCCTGGATGCTCCTCCTTTTCCTGTTTGCAATACTGACAGGACTGGGTTCTCTTATCTATACCCGTTATCTTGTCGGTATTCTTAAAACGGAGGAAAGAAAAAAGGTCGAACAATGGGCGGAGGC
>CAZKWD010000189.1:0-1708 GCA_964556175.1 uncultured Rikenellaceae bacterium | reverse complement strand
TCCAGATGGGTATTATTGTCCTGTTTATTCTGGTCGCATACCTTGCCTTCAGCTCATCACGAAAAGCGGAAGATAACCAGGTATGGGTCAGTATGTCGAGGGAAACGGCTCATCAGCTTGGTACACCTACATCCTCACTGTCAGGATGGGTTGAAATACTGCAGAGTAAATATCCTGACATCTCGCTTACAAAAGAGATAGCTCTCGATGTTGAACGTCTTGAAAAGATAACGGAACGGTTTTCGCGAATTGGTGCAAAGACCGTTCTCAATAATGAAAATGTCACTGCAATTATTTCACGTACAGTTGATTACATTAAATCCAGAACATCAACTAAAATCAGGTTCCACTCCGTTTATGATGAATCCAAGGAGATCTTCGTGCCTGTCAATGCTGCTCTTTTTGAATGGGTAATAGAAAATGTATGCAAAAATGCAATTGATGCCATGGAGGGCAACGGTGACATGAAGATCCGGGTAGCAGAAACAGAAAAAAATGTGTTTATCGACATTTCCGATACCGGGAGGGGAATCCCTAAAAGTGCTTTTAAGAAAATTTTCAATCCCGGATATACTACCAAGCAAAGAGGATGGGGTCTTGGTCTTTCCCTCGCCAGAAGGATCATCGAAGAATTTCACCAGGGAAAGATATATGTGCGAAATTCAGAAGTTGCAAAAGGATCATGTATAAGGATAGTCATGAATAAACAGCCCGGCAATGGAGAGTAAAGATTTTGAGATAACAGCGCCGGCAGGATCTTATGAATCGCTAACAGCTGCAATACAGGGTGGAGCTGATTCAATCTATTTCGGGGTAGAACAGCTCAATATGAGAGCCGGATCAGCAAATAATTTTACTCTTGCCGATCTGAAGAAGATTGCCCGGATCTGCAGAAAGAACGGATTAAAAAGTTATCTCACTGTCAATGTTGTGGTGTTTGACAACGAGATAAAGCAGATGCAGAAGATAATCGATACTGCGGTATCTGCAGGAATATCTGCAATAATTGCTTCCGATTTTTCGGTGATTACTTATGCTTTCAGGTCAGGTATCGAAATCCATCTTTCAACCCAGCTGAATATTTCAAATGCCGAAGCATTGAAGTTTTATTCACAATGGGCCGATGTTGTGGTTCTTGCCAGGGAGCTTAATCTTGACCAGGTAAAAAAAATTTCTGATACTATCCGTAATCAGGATATAAGGGGTCCAAAGGGGGATCGGGTAAAGATCGAGATGTTCATCCATGGTGCCCTTTGTATGGCTGTCTCAGGAAAATGTTATCTCAGTCTCCACGAGAATAACAGGTCTGCCAATCGGGGCAATTGCTATCAGACCTGTCGTAAATCTTATATTGTAACTGAGAAGGAATCGGGGTACCAGCTTGAAATAGACAATGAAAACATAATGTCGCCTAAAGACCTTTGTACAATAGGTTTCATTGACAAAATAATCAATGCCGGTGCAACGGTATTCAAGATAGAGGGACGGGCTCGTTCTGCAGAATATGTAAAGACAGTTACGTCATGCTATGATGAAGCAGTAAGAGCAGTATTAGAAGGAACATATAATGAAGAAAAAATAAATGTCTGGAAAGAGAGACTCTCATCAGTATTCAACAGGGGATTTTGGGATGGTTATTATCTCGGGCAAAAATTTGGAGAATGGAATTCGAGGTACGGGTCGGCGGCTACAAGGAGAAAGATCTACA
>CAZKWD010000188.1:0-4913 GCA_964556175.1 uncultured Rikenellaceae bacterium | reverse complement strand
CGTTGAGATAGTTATCGATTTCTTCTTTCGTGATCTTATAGTTCCATACAAAGAAGGGAGCCGTTGTATATTCAGCCGACGGTGCTATAAATTCTGCTGTTACTGTTGCAAAGTCGTTGATTTTTACTTCATTGACAGAACTTTTTTTACATGATGCCAGACCCAGCATCATTACAAATACCAGGAATGATGATTTAAGGATAGTTGGTTTCATAGATATTTCAAATTATGATTGTCAGGTCAGGAAAATAATCAATGTGAATTTACGAATTTTATGATGAAGATTAAACTCATTGAATCTATTATAATGATACCGGAGGCATCTGTCAATTGAGGAATTTATTACTTCAGCAAACCTGCACTACATCTATGTTACATGTTACCTGAAAACCTCAGACTATAGCTCCTCTGCGGTTGAATATCTCCGGGGCGGCCCAGATGTTCATTATTGGTGATGTTTTTGACTGCAAAAGAAAGAGTATACCTGTCATTCAGCCTGTATCCAAGGGAGCCGTCAACAACAAGGTAACCGGTGTTGTGATTTTCCCAGTAGTTCGGGAAACCGGGCAGAATAGCTTCACCTGTTTCATCATTCAGGAAGAAGTCATCGATTCTCAGGATCTTTGATTTTACATAGAGGCTCAATCCTGTATCAAACTTTTTCCATGATGTGTTCAGATTTATTTTTCCTGAATGCATTCGCCTGTATTTGAGGTATACACCTGTATTTACATTTGTGTATTTATTAAATTCCACAGGATAGATGTAAGTATAACCACCGGATAATGTGGTATTTATTCTGCCAAAAGATCCGGTAAGCATCACTTCCACCTCACCGCCATATACTCTCGATTGTTCGATATTAGTTGCCTTGAATCCGGTTGAAGTAATTTCAGTAACAGTATCTGTATATATGGCCAGATAGTATTCTATCATATTGATATTCTGCGACATAAAAAGAGATATATCAGCCTGGCCGGTAATTTCCCCGAAGCTGATTCCCTGCTTGACACCTGCCTCTGTGCTCCATCCCGATTCAGGGTGAACGTCCGGATTAGGAAAGATCACCACTGATCCGAGTGTTGTGGAAGCATGTTTTTCGGCTATTGAGGGGTAGCGGTACCCCTGTCCGAATGATGCTCTGATAAAAGTATATTCGGCAGCCTGCCAGTTGATCCCGGCCCTGAAGACAGGGACAATCTTGTCTTTTATACCATCCAGTGAATTTTGTTCGATCCTGAAACCGGCAACAGCTTTAAGCCTGTTTAAGGGACGGATTTCAAGCTGTGCATATCCTGCCATGTTCAAACCATCATGGTCGTTATACATGTTTGAGATTACCTTGCTGTAGTTTTCCGAGATACCTGCAGTGATATCCATGAAATCTGTCAGGTAATGCCAGAACTGGTATTCAGTATATAGTGAAAAACCATCGCTGTTTGTTTTCTCGCTGTCAGGGAAACGGTTTAATGATGTCTGGAAACGTATCCGCAGATCATGTTTATAACGATTGCTTTTCTTGAGGGTGATATATGGATCAATAGCAAAGAACCATCCATTAAGTTCTATTGTAGCGGATTCCTGTTGTTTCAGGGCTCCTGTTTCAGCATTTTCCCATAGGACAAAATCTCTTTTTACTGTGTAACCTGAATGCATATTAAGGCCGTATGAAAGACCTTCGATTTTATTATTGAAATGTTTTAGTTTTAAGCTTAGACGTCCAAGCTTTTCGCCATTCAGCCTTCTGTATCCTTCGTCAACCAGGAGATTCCCACTGATGCCGAAATCAGTTTTACCAAATTTTCGTAAATGGGAAAATGAGATGCTTGAAAAGAGTCTTGGAGTATCCCACCAGACCCAGCTGCGGTTTTTTGGTTTATCGAAGATACCTGTTTCTGCATAGAATTGTGTTGATGGAATATTTGTCGCATCGGCAGTCCTGAAATTTATTATTCCGTTCAGGGCCGATGAACCATAAAGAACTGAAGAGGCTCCTTTTATTATTTCTATTTGTGCAATGTTTTCCAGGGGGAGGAACTGCCATTTGATATTTCCTGCATCGGCAGATACCATTGGAAGTCCGTCGATCAGGGCAAGTACCCTGCTTCCTGCACCATAGCTGAATCCGCTGCCACCTCTGATTGAGGCCTGTCCGTCCATTACCTCAATACCCGGAGTTTTGTTTATCAGTTCCTGTGCATCGGTAATATGATTATCAGAGATAAATGCCGTTTTAACAATATCCATTGATACTGTCAGCTCAGCAATCTTTTGTTCGGTTTTATTTGCGCTTATAACTATCTGGTCTATCTCCCTGACCTTCAGCTCCATCCCGATATTCAACACTACAGTGTCATTCTCGGTTACTGTAACTATTTCTGTAACAGAGCCATACCCGATGAACTGAAATGAAATGGTAACTTTACCCGGTACTGTTTTAATAAGGTAAAAACCCTCCTGTCCGGTTGTTGTGCCAAGGTTTTTTCCATAAATCACATAGACTCCAGTCAGCGGTTCTCCGCTATTCTTGTCAGTGACTTTCCCCCTCACGAAGCCCTCTAATGCAGCTCCGTTTAAGACAGGGCTTAAAAGAACCAGAGCAGCAACAAGGATGTAACGCATCACTTTGCTTTAAATGTCATTCTGATATTAAATGGTGTATCCGGATCGAGCTGATTAGGAACAACTGTTGTGATCTTTAATGAAATGCTTGTTATTTCTTTAATATCCGCGATAATCGGGAGCGGAAGGGAATCAGTGATGATTGTAAGCTGGGTCTCTTGCACATTAAATCTCCATTGTCCTGTATAATCGCCAAAATAGCCGGAGCCGTCCTCATCGAATTTTGCATCTCCTGCGAATTTTTCAAGTATTTGTCCGGGTCCGGTAGCATCAACTCCATTGGCAAGAAGAGAATCTGCTCTCCATATCGGTGAAGTAAGCAGTTTGAACCTTTCCGACCG
Organism: uncultured Rikenellaceae bacterium; assembly: GCA_964556175.1. Taxonomy (GTDB): domain Bacteria; phylum Bacteroidota; class Bacteroidia; order Bacteroidales; family VadinHA17; genus LD21. The sequence goes on along the minus strand of CAZKWD010000188.1, from coordinate 1,950 downwards.
GTCATCCTTGTTGCAGGCAAATATCAGCAGACAGGCTGAGATGAACGCTAATAATGCAATATTTCTCATGACAATCAGGATTATTGTTTATTTATTCTTCCTTTTATTGATCTTAATAATATCAAAGATATAAAACTTTAATAATACACATTATTAAATATGTTTCCTACTTTTGATAGAGTAACTCTAAATAACCATGACACATCAAAGAGTATTAAAAGTACTTATTGTGCTTCTGATCATATTTACATCCTGCAATTCTTCACAGAATGTATCTGACCAGTTGGTTGTGGGTCTTGACAACTGGTTTAACAGGGAGATACATGCCGAGACAGGACAACCGTTCCATTACCTCTGGAGTGATACAGAATGGAGCGGGTATTCACGCTGGGGTGAGATATTTATTAGCAGAGGGGCAAAGATCACAACTATTGACAGACCAGTGGCATCTGTACTGAAGAATACAGATGTATATATCATCGTTGACCCGGATACAACAACTGAGTCAAAATCACCTTATTATATACTTCCTGATGACATAAAAGCTATAGAAAAATGGGTCAGGAGAGGAGGGATTCTGGCAGTTCTCGCCAACGATGCTCCAAACTGTGAATTTACCCACCTTAACGGACTGATGGAACAATTCGGCATTACTTTCAATCATGTTACATTGCATCGCGTTACAGGTGATAAGTGGGAGATGGGAGCCTGTACAAACCTGCCTGATCATCCGCTTTTTAAAAGAGTTTCAAAAATCTATATCAAGGAGATTTCTGACATTAATATTTCAGGTACGGCAAGGGCAGTACTGGAGGAAAATGGCAAAGTGCTGATGGCTGAAAACAGTTACGGCAGGGGATATGTTTTTGCTATAGGCGATCCATGGATCTATAATGAATATATCGATCATGACAGGCTGCCTGAAAGCTTTGATAACAGGCAGGCTGCAGAGAACCTGGTGGATTTGCTGGTTGGGAAGGTCAGGTAAATACAAAAGACACACGATACAAAGACCCCCTCCTGGCTTTGCTCACCGAATCCGCCAGTTGGCGGAGAAGGTGAGGAGGGGTAGGGATGGGTAAGAAGACAAGAGATACAATATGCAAGATAAAAGATAGTATAATGAAAAAGTTATTGATTATTAAGACTGTTTTGATTGTACTGCTGGCTACGTCAGCATGTACAAATGCTCCTGTTCTTAAGGAGGCTGCTCCCGGATCTGCGAAAATGTCTGCAGAGCGGCTTGACCGCATAGATAAAATGCTTCAGCAGAGCATCGACAGCGGATGGACTGCCGGAGCTGTAGGATTTATTGCACGCAATGGCAAGATAGTATATAATAAGGCTTTTGGTGTGTGCGACCTTGAAGTGCAAACTCCGATGCGGACAGATAATATTTTTCGCATTGCATCACAGAGTAAAGCAATTGTCAGCATAGCAGCCATGATGCTGTTTGAAGAGGGTAAGTTCCTGCTTGACGATCCTGTGTCAAAATATATTCCTGAATTTACTGATCCACAGGTAATTGACAAATTCAATAACAAAGACACCTCTTATACAACAATTCCTGCAATACGTAAAATTAATATCAGGGATCTTCTCACTCATACCTCCGGGATTGATTATGCAGGTATAGGATCTCCTGTTATGAGGGCGATATATGCAAAAGCAGATATCTCTGCGGGATTTGGAGACGAAAAAGCGGTGATAGGAGATGAGATGAAAGATCTTGGCAGGCTGCCTCTTGCACATAATCCCGGTGAAAAGTGGACCTATGGTTTGAATGTTGATGTACTTGGTTATCTTGTTGAAATATGGTCAGGAGAAACATTAGATCAGTATCTTAACGACCATCTCTTCGATCCCATGGGTATGAATGATACCTATTTCTACCTGCCGCCCGAGAAGCAGCACAAACTGGTAATGGTGAATACTGAGGATGAAAATGGC
>CAZKWD010000187.1:2075-4972 GCA_964556175.1 uncultured Rikenellaceae bacterium | reverse complement strand
GGAGTCCGCGATGAACAGGTAGGGGATATGATGGGTGTAACTTTTGACAGTTACAGGGATTACAGAACAGGTTTTGAATTTACATTGACTGCCTGGGGGCAGAAATCCGATCTTATTTTGTTCAATCCTATGGACTGGGATTTCAACTGGGATCCTGTCTGGAAAGGGAAGACCGGGCTTGAAGATTCAGCCTGGGTGGCTGAAATGGAAATACCTTTAAGCCAGCTACGCTACAGTAATAAAGATGAACAGGTCTGGGGGATGCATACCTGGCGGTGGATATCCAGGCTGCAGGAGGAGAGTAACTGGGAGGTCCAGTCGAAAACAGGTCCGGGGATGCTGTATAATTTCGGGGAACTAAGGGGTATAAAAGGGTTGAAAAAATCGAGAAGACTTGAATTGATGCCATTTGTCTTTGGAGACCTGAATACCATGGAAGAAGAACCTGGAAATCCTTATACCAGGGATGGGAGACGATGGGGTGGTAATCTTGGTCTCGATGCGAAAATTGGTATTTCAAGCAACTTTACCATTGACCTAACGGTAAACCCCGATTTCGGACAGGTGGAATCGGATCCTTCAGTGATGAATCTTACTGCATTTGAAACATTCTATGAGGAAAAGCGTCCCTTTTTCCTTGAAGGATTGACGATATTCAATTACGATTTTGATGATAAAAATCTTTTTTACTCACGCCGTATTGGTCACTCACCATCCAGAACATTAAACCCAAATGATACTCTTTTTATTAGTTCACCTGACCAGACTACCATACTAAGTGCTGTAAAATTCAGCGGAACAACTTCCAAAGGCCTGTCTGTAGGCCTTATACAAAGTATTACCGCAAGTGAATATGCAAAAATCACCGATCAGTACGGAAATGAAAAAACAACCATAGTTGAACCTATAACAAATTATGTTGTAGCACGAGTCCAGAAGGGATATAAAGCAGGTAATACAGTAATAGGAGGGATGCTGACCTCAACAAACCGGTTCATTGAAGAGGCAAACCTTGAATTTCTGACTAACGAAGCTTATACGGGAGGACTTGATATCAGACATCACTGGAAGGATAAGGAATTTTATCTTGATGCCAAATTACTTGGCAGTTATGTCGGAGGAACCAGAGAGGCAATTACTATTTTACAGGAATCATCCGCTCACTACTATCAAAGGCCCGGAGCCGATTACCTCAATTATGATACTGCAAGGACAAATCTGTCCGGGTTTGGCGGTAAATTCACAATCGGTAAAGGTGCAAAGGGATTATGGAAATATTCAGCAGGAGTATCATGGTTATCACCGGGGCTCGAGCTCAATGATCTTGGCTATATGAATTCTGCCGACAGGATAGACCAGAAGAATATGGTCACATATTTTGTTAATAAGCCGGTCTCTATTTTTCATTCATATGATATTACCCTGGAACAAACCAATGCATGGAACTTCAACGGAACATGGCTCGGATCATGGGGCAAACTCTCTTTCACATCAATATTCAGGAATAACTGGAGCTTTGGCACAAAATTCAGTTTTTATCCTTCAGCAACAGAGCCGGGAAGACTTCGCGGAGGGCCCGATTTTCTAATGCCAAATGCAATAGTTTCTTCCGGGCATGTGCATACGGATGCCTCAAAAAAACTGGTTGCTCTGATGTTTTACCAGTATGAAAAATTCGGTAACAATTCAGGAACAAGATATACACTTGGTCCGGGACTGTCGCTGCGACCGTTCAGTTCATTGAAAATCAGTGTCAATATAGATTATTCCGATAATCACGATGAAATACAGTATATAACTCAGTGCAATTATCTCGATGAAAAAAGATATATCCTTGGCATTATTGATCAGACCACCCTGGGACTCACCTTCAGGGCAGATCTGAACCTGACTCCCGAACTCTCCATTCGGTATTATGGCAGTCCCTTCATTTCAAGGGGAAACTATTCGGAATTTAAACGTGTAACAGATCCACGGGCAGGAGCTTATGATGAGAGATTTTCTGTCTTTGATGATCCGCTTCTTGCGGTAAACAACCTTTATGAACTCGATGAAACAGGTGATATGTTACCCGATTATTTTATCGGCAATCCCAATTTCAACTTTCACCAGTTCCGATCCAATCTTGTTGCCAGGTGGGAATACAGGTTAGGGTCATTTATTTACCTTGTTTGGTCAAGTGAACGTACAGGCCACAGTACCCTCTCAGAAGCCACGATTGGTGATTCATACGGTCAGTTAAGGGATGTGTTCCCTAATAATATTTTCCTTATCAAACTGAATTACTGGTTCTCATTGTAAGTTAAATTATAATGAGATGAGTATCATTTACAGAAATATTGAAAAGAAAGACAATAAGGAATTAGCAGGGCTTATCCGTTCTGTATTCAGGGAGTTCGGCGTTGACCGGCCCGGCACTGTATATTTTGATCCAACTACAGATGATCTTTATACTCTGTTTCAAACACCCGGATCAATATACTGGGTTGCAGAGGATAATGGTAAGATAATAGGAGGATGCGGAATCTTTCCCACACAAAACCTGCCTGTGAGCTGTGCAGAAGTGGTCAAACTGTATCTTAATGCTTCTTACAGGAAGCAAGGCATTGGAAGACAATTACTTGAACTGAGTATTGATTCTGCCAGGGATATGGGATATACCCAGTTATATCTTGAATCACTGCCTGAGCTAGGGAACGCAATCAGCCTTTATGAGAAACAGGGATTCAGATTCATTGATCATAAGATGGGAGACGATGGCCACTTCGGCTGTACAATATGGATGTTGAAAGACCTGTGAGGATTATTTCGGATTGCGGATTTAGGATTGCGGATTTGGAGTAACAGAATCCTAGTCAAGTTGAATTATTTTACCTTCACCTTTTTTCTCGACGATT
>CAZKWD010000187.1:0-1975 GCA_964556175.1 uncultured Rikenellaceae bacterium | reverse complement strand
AACAGAATCCTAGTCAAGTTGAATTATTTTACCTTCACCTTTTTTCTCGACGATTTCTATTACGGGATTCCCGTGATAATAGATATTTCCCGGGCCTCTTATAAAGGCCCTGATGTGATCAGAAGCATTGACATTTACAGGTCCTATCGATTCAGTGTAAATATCTGCATCCCTGCAGAAAAGACTGTCGGCAAACATACCAGAGCCATAACGATTCCAGAGTAAACAATATTCTGCTCTTCCAATAAAATGAAAATAACCTAATGTATTTGCTGAATTTGAAACTATAAGCTGGCCGCAATCAATAACCAACCTTGCTTCAGTGATTTCGCCTATACCATCATATTTGAACCTGTCAGCTTTTATTGTGTCTGTATTGGAAATATTTACCGGATCGTTTGTTTCCAGGTACTTCAGGGTGCTGAAATGAAGAACAAGCCTGTTTTTATTGGGATTGAATGACATCTTTTTGTGATCATCAATGATCAGAGTATCGTTCTCTACAGTTGCATCTACAGAACGGATGTCATTACTTCCTGTAATTATCAGCCGGTCTGTTGAATCCTGGACAAGAATGATATTGTATATCCCATAAATCCTCACAGCATTGAAATCCTCAAAGAAGATCTCACGTGTCGTTATATCATCATCAAAAAGGATTTTCTGGCACGAAAATGTCAGAAACGAAACCACAAGGATATATATTGAAATTCTTCTCATTCTGGCATTTGCATATTGATCACCAAAAATAACCGGCCCCCAGTTCAACACAATCCGCTTTACCGAAATGTGATCTTAAAGTTAATCCTGCTGACAGGTGATCCGAGAGCATGTATTGTACAGATAGTCTGGTATATAATTTTGTGAGAACAGTGTATTTGGAATAAAGATAGTGCCCAACCTGAATCCCAAGAGTCAATTGTTTATACCTGGCTGCATAGGATGCATGCAGGCCAAACCGGATCAAGTTCTTAAATTCATAATCCTCATTGCCCTCTTCAACAGAAAGAGCTTCATTAATGGAACCATCATAGAACAGATCGGCTCCCAGGCCGATCCTTCTCCGGTGATTTAATATCCTTTCGAGGTTATATGAGAATGAAGAGGTGAAATATTTGTAGTCCAGCAGATTATCATACACTTTTACACCTGCCGAATAAAAAAAAGACTGCTCATAAAGTTTCCCGGTCTCAGGAATTTCCGGGTCCTGTATAATAGCAGGATAATTTCCAATAAGATAATTGAAACCCAGTGAGAGAGTTCCGGAATTGAGACCATAATTGGGTGATTTAATTTTCCCGTTCGAGAAATGAGTTGCGCCCGCTTCAATGACAAATTCACTGCTGGGATTATACTTAATTTTAGCGTCGACACCAAAGCGAAAAAATATATTGGCATGGGTGCTGACAGCTCGGTTAATATGATTTTCGGATATATCGAATCTCTTTGTGATGTATGCTCCACCTACCGAGATCTGGTAATTCAATGAGAATTTATCGGAACGCTTGAAAATCGGCATATTTATAAAGCCATATACTGCATGAGCTTTACCGAATACATCATTATTGCCTAGTGTCCAGAACGAATATCCCGCCCCGGGCCGCGGATAATTATACAGTTTTTCCCAGAAGTCCCTTCCATAAGTGGGAAAGTTTACCGTAAGATCGAATGCATATACATCATCTTCAATAAGATATGAGAGTGCTTCGTATAGAGGAAAAACTATTCCGGTGTGTACTTTTATCTCGATAATGACCGGATTTATGGGTGATTGTGCCCTGCCGGCAAAGCATATAAGGGAGATTGCAATAATTATCGGAATGTTTTTCACAGTTTGGCGGATGTGAAAAACAAAGATAGGATTTTATCATGGAGCAAAGCACCAGCAGAAATTTGTACCCGGAGTGGGACTTGAACCCACACAGCATTGCTGCCACTGGTGTTTGAGACCAGCGCGTCTACCAATTCCGCCATC
>CAZKWD010000186.1:0-4979 GCA_964556175.1 uncultured Rikenellaceae bacterium | reverse complement strand
GTTTTGATGCCCAGTTAAAGGTAGCAGGCGATATTTTGTTCTTCAGCATGCATTCAAATATTTTCCAGTTCGACAGGGAACATCCGGCATGGAAGACAGCCTACATCCAGAAAAACAAATACAATGCATATTCAGGAATAATAAATATCTATAACTTTCTGTTTGATTCGATCAAATATTCAAGGCAGGATGACCTCGGCTACCTCATAGCAAGAATATTCATTAACCATGAAAAACAATATCTTGTTGAAGGCAAAAGGCAGATGGGAATGCTTTTCACCAACTACGGTAATGAGGAAATAAGCAAGCATTCATTACAGGTGATAATTTCAACAGCAATCCTGTATGCGCTTGAATTTGATCTCCTTGTACCTCCTTATGATACTGTAAAAATCGCAACTGTAGGGCAGGCAGAGGCTAAAATCCAGCATTCACGGGTAATTACCGGTAAGCGGCTGGGATTTCAGTTCAATTCAGATGATGTTCTTGAAAAGAATACAAATAATACCTGATGTGGAGTTTGAAAGAAATATACAGAAAATCAACCGTGTTTTTATTCTGTTGGCATTTCTGTGTTTCAATAACCACCTGAATTCCCAAAACCAGACAGATAAAGCCAAAATCTCTCATATCAGTTCTGATTCATTAATCAGGATCAGGGATATAAACCAGCCTTTTGTGTCGGGTTCCTCTAAGAATATTCCCGATTCTCCTTTACCTTTCGGCGTTTCTGCAAATAGCCCCAATCAATTCTTCTTCGACTCCCTGGAAGCTAAAGCATCAAGAACACTGATAACCAGGAAACTGTATGATTTCCTGATTGTATCTCATGACCCATCCTCAAAAAAAGAGATTACTGAATCAAGTGATATTAACTACCAGACTTATTCCGGCAGGAAAATCAGAAATATTGAGATCAGGAGGCTCAGTGTCTTCGGCTCCAGTATTAACAATCCGCTAGTTTTTGATCCTAATAAATTAAAAAAACTCTTAAATGCAACTCACATTAACACTAATGAACAAATAATCCGAAAAAATCTCCTGTTTTCTGAGGGAGACACTCTTTCCCCTTTGGTAATCAGTGATAATGAAAGGATTATCAGGCAGTTGCCCTATATTGATGATTCGAGGATAATCGTAATCCCGGTTTCTGAGGAGGAGGTTGATATTGTGATTGTTACAAAGGATATTTATTCTCTCGCCGCCTCATTCAATTACAGCAGCATTAAAAAAGGTTCCGCGTCCCTCTTTGAAAAGAATATATTCGGAATGGGACACGAATTCAGGCTTAATATACCTTATAACTCCGATCTGCCTGGCTCCCCGGGCTTTGGAATAGTATACAACATTAATAACGTTGCAAAATCATTCATAAACCTGGGGCTTTTTTATTTCAACGGGCTCGGCGAAAAGACATTCGGTTTTGACCTTCAGCGCAAACTTGTAAGCTCAACGACAAAATATGCCGGAGGTATATCGATAAGGGAAATGTTCACCACTGAAGACCTTGACACTCTGTCTGTCCCTGAACCCCTGAAATACAATTTTCAGGACTACTGGCTTGCCCGGTCTTTTCTCCTGAATAAAGAATCTGTAACAAGGCTGATTCTCGGCGTCAGGTATACTAACAATAATGTATTTGACCATCCCTATATAATGCCTGATTCCTATCATTACCTGCAGAAGTACAGGATATACATGGGTTCTGTATCCTTATCAGTTCAGAAGTATTACAAAGCGAATCTGATATACGGATATGGAAGAACTGAAGATATTCCTTACGGAGGAATAATAAACCTGACAGCGGGAAGAGAGATAAATGAATTCAAGCGCAGGATATATGCCGGAGCACAAATATCACTGGGTGAATCGATAAAAAGCATAGGGTACTTTCATGCTTCAGCAGACATAGCAACCTTTTTTAATGAAGGCCTGACTGAACAGGGAGTTTTTACATTAAAGACAGATTTTATTTCTAATCTGTTATATGTGGGCAATTACAGGATAAGGAACTTTATCAAAGTTGATTATACAAGAGGATTTGACAGGTACTCCGATGAATCTCTTGTTTTTGTTCGTGAAGATGGTTTTTCAGGTTTTAAAAATGATTCTGTAGGAGGAAGACAAAGACTGGCAATTAATCTTGAATCAGTTCTCTTCAGTCCGGTTAATTTCTATGGGTTCAGATTTGCATTCTTTGGATTTGCCGACCTTGGTTTCCTGTTCGGAACCAACGAATTTGTCCAGCAAGGAGAAGTATTATCAAGTATCGGCCTGGGAATCAGGATACGAAATGATAACCTTGTTTTTAACACTTTACAGATCAGGCTTGGTTATTTCCCAATCCTCCCTGATTATTCCCGGGTTAATTATATCCTGGTATCAGGAGAGCAGTTGCTGAAGCCTGATAACTTCGAACCAGGACCGCCTTCACTGTTAACATACCAGTAATCATCAGAATAAAACTTTATGCTGAAAGATTTTTTGACATATATTAAAGAAAATCAGTTGGTTAAAGAGGATAACAGAGTACTCATGGCTTTGAGTGGAGGTATTGACTCAATGGTGATGGCTGATTTGTTCCTGAAGGCCGGTATTGAAACAGGTATCGCCCATTGTAATTTCAGCCTGAGAGGTAAGGAGGCTGACAAGGATGAAATGCTTGTAAGAAAATTTGCAGAAGATAATAGTATCGTATTCTATTCAAAACGCTTTTACACAAAGGAATATGCTGCCAAAAAAGGAATTTCAATCCAGATGGCTGCCAGGGAATTAAGATACACCTGGTTTGAAGATCTTTTGAACGAGAAAGGTTTTAATGTTACAGCTCTTGCACATAACCTGAACGATAATATTGAGACTATGCTTATTAATCTGACCAGAGGAACAGGTATTGCAGGACTTACAGGCATGAAACCATCGACTGACAGGATGATCAGGCCGTTACTTTTTGCGACAAGAAATGAAATTGAAACATATTGTAACAAAAACAAAATAAAATACCGTGAGGATAAATCGAATGCGGAAACAAAGTATACGCGCAATAAGATAAGGCACAAGGTCATACCTGTTCTTAAAGACATAAATCCTTCTGTCGAGACCACCCTCAATGAAACGGCACTAAGACTGAGTGGTATAAATGATATTGTTTCCCTCTTTATAAATGAAATAAGACAAAAGGTAACAAGGGAGAAAGATAATGTCATCATTCTTAATATCAAACTGTTACGGCCCTATCTCAATAACAGGACTCTAATCTATGAGCTAATAAAACCCTTTGGAATAACAGACTCTACTCTGAATGATCTTTTCAATATTATTGACGGAGAAACCGGCAGCCGGATTTATACCATTTCACACATGATCCTGAAGAACAGGGATGAGTTAATAATATCCCGACTTAAAGACAAGCAAAATGAGTATTATGAAATAAAGAACATTGCCGAATTAAGAAAAGTGCCATTCGTTCTATCAGCCGTATTTACCAGAATATCAGACATTGATCCTATACCTGATGACCAGGAAACTGCATGCCTCGATTCATCAAAGCTCACCTTTCCGCTTATAATAAGAAAATGGCAGCCGGGTGATTATTTTTATCCTCTGGGAATGAAACAGAAAAAGAAGTTGAGCGATTATTTTATTGACTGTAAATATTCCATTATTGACAAAGAAAAGAGACTCATTTTGGAATCATCAGGAGAAATTGTGTGGATTATTGGAGACAGAATAGATAACAGGCTCAGGATCACCCCATTAGCAAAAAAAGCTCTGGTAATAAAGGTGCAATTAAGGCATTAAGGCCTCACCTCGAAAATACTCCGGTCAATCATCATAAGGTCGGTAATGGTAATTGCAGCAGCTGCCTCTAAAATCACAGGTATACGAAGGGCGATACATGTATCATGTCTTCCCTTTATCTTAAGGATTTGCATCATTTTCTTTTTAAAATTGAATGTTTTCTGCTCAACACCTGTTGAAGATGTCGGTTTAATCGCCACCCTGAAGATAATATCGTTTCCGTTGCTTATTCCGCCGTTTATGCCGCCCGCATTATTTGTAGCTGTTTTTCCACTTTCGTCAATAAATGGATCATTGTGCTCCGATCCTCTCATCGAGGCTGACGCAAAGCCTGAACCGAATTCAATACCTTTTATTGCCGGAATGGAAAATATTATATGACTGAGAGCAGATTCGATGGAATAAAAAAATGGTTCTCCGAGTCCCCGGGGCGGGTTTTTTACTACACATTCAATAATTCCGCCTATTGTATCATCCTTTGCAATTGCCTCTTTTACAGCATCTTCAATATTTTCAGACCCCCCAGCTGAAATGAGTTTTGCAGAAATCTCCATCTGGCTGGTTAATTTCTTGGCTATGACACCCGCAATAACAAGCCCCCAGGTTATTCGCCCAGAAAAATGTCCGCTGCCACGCATATCACTAAATCCATGGTATTTAATATTTGCCGTATAGTCGGTATGACCGGGACGCGGAATATCAGCAAATTCAATATATGCAGTAGAATCAGTATCCTTGTTACGGGTAACGATTGTCATGGGACTCCCGGTTGAGTAACCATTGTAGACTCCACTGAGAATTTCCGGAAGGTCTCCTTCATGCCTCTTTGTAGTACCTGCAGATCCACTCTTTCTTCTGCTCAGATCCGGAATGAAATCTTCAGGTTTGATTGCCATTCCGGGAGGACAACCATCAATAGTCACTCCCGTTACGCAACCGTGTGATTCTCCAAAAACGGATACCCTGAAAACTACCCCAAATGAATTCATAACTGTTTTTTTAATGTTTATGCTGCTTGTAAAATTCAATCACTTCCTTAAATGGCACTTTTCTGACAACTCCTTTGCCGATACCTTCAAGGAAAACAAAGTGTATATCAGTGCCTGCTCTTTTTTTATCATAAAGTGTAAGTTCTTCCATTTTTTCCATAGATATTGAAAGTTTTCTTGCGATATATT
>CAZKWD010000185.1:0-4987 GCA_964556175.1 uncultured Rikenellaceae bacterium | reverse complement strand
CTTTGTATAACACTATCAAACAGCAAAATAAATTAAGTGCGAAACATTAGTTATTAAAAAATCCGGATTTGGACAAAGTATTTTAGTGTTGTTATCCCTGACACCAAAACCGCCCGTTATCAAAAATTTTAACTAATGGCTGATCAGCTCCTGATCTTTGAAAAATACATGGCAAAGGAGCGGTATAAAAAGTGAGTCCATTTACCAAAAGGTACTATGATAAGCGCCCACTGTACCAAAACAATCAGATGAAACAGGTAAAGCCAGATATTATTCTCAAGCAGATTTAAATCAACAAATAACCTTACTGCAAAAGCTGAAAAACCCAATAGAAGCAGCCATATCACGAAGAACCAGTCGGATGGCTGTGAATATTTACTGATCTCTTTAGCCTTTTTTATCCGGTCGTATACAAAATCAATAGTGACTAAGAATATTATTATACTGACTATATAACCAAGTATTATTACAATCATATTTTCATTTGAGAACCAGTCAAGAAATACCGTAATGAAAAGCAATCCCAGGTAACCGATCACCAGGATAAAGTGTTCAAACCATCTAAACTGGTTATCATCGCAGTCCAGGGATCTTTTTTGAGTGAACATATGTACAATAAGCTCCCATAGGCCTTTTAAATAATTAATAAAGGGAACCTTGATGCGGGGTTTCAGGATGATAAACCACCACATGCGAATAATATTAGGAAGCAGTATTACTGCAAAGACTGATGCTATAGCGATCATTTCAAAATTATGGCCCGTATGCATAATGGTTTCGAGGTTGAAATTCCTGCTGAAGCCGAAAGCGACTACTCCCGCAGCAAGAAGAACCATGGCAATTATTGCCAGTGATACATACCGGAACAGTAATCCGGCGAGTTTGGTCCAGTCATATTTGGAAATAAGCCATCGTCTGAGAGTCATCATTAATTCTCCCGGGTTTGCTTCCTGCGGACAATAAGTGCTGCATTGTCCACAGTAATAGCATAGCCATGGTTTCAGGGAAGATTTTATATCGTCTTCCAGCCCAAGCACACTGAATCTCAACATCTCCCTTGGGAATGAATCCTCTTCAGTCGACAGGGAGCATACCGCTGTACATGTACCACAATTGTAGCATGCATTGAAATCGAATCCTCCGTATTTCTCTAATTTCTTCCCGAATTCAGTATTAATTGCAGCCATTATTGTTTTATTTTGTAAGAATAGTATTCATCCATATCATCGATCGCACCTGTTTCAACAAAGCCGTATTTTACAAGTGTCATGAGGTAGTAAAAGACTTCATGTTTCGGCATGTTGAGTTTTTGAGTGAGCTGATCAACAGTCATGTCGTTTTCCCTGAGAGCCTCAAGAATTGATTTTTTTATCCTGGTGAAATTTTTCAGATTCTCTTTTGCTGAATCCGTGACCTGTCTTTTTTCCCTGAGATATTTGAATGTTTTACCCTTCTCTATGTCCATGTTATATTATTTTATTATCAGGTTATTTAAAAATATTAATTGCCGGCCAGGGCGTCTATCATATTCTCAATCTCTTTGTTTGAATAAGCAATCAGATCGATAGCATCAACAGGACATACCGGCAGGCACATTCCGCATCCCTTGCACACTGAGTTATTAATAACTGCAATATCCTTTTGCCCATACTTTTCCAACTTTATTGCGTCGAATGGACAGGCTTTCTGACACTCGCCGCACCATGTGCACACATCCTTATCTACCTTTGCTACAATCGGTTCCAGCTCAAGTTCGCCCTTGTTAACATACGAAAAAGACTTTGTTGCGGCAGATAGAGCTGAATTTAACGATTCTGTTATGTTTTTGGGACCCTGACATGCACCGCAGATTGTTATTCCGTCTATGACAGTTTCCACGGGACGTAATTTCATATGTATTTCGTTGAAAAAGTTATCCCTGCCCCTGGGCAACTTGAAAATTGATGCAACCGGATTATCTTTTCTTGGAACCATTCCTGTTACCAGCACTACAAGATCAGGCTCAACAGATATCTCCTTTTTACCTGTAAGAATATCATTGATTTTTACAGAAACGTGGCCATTTTTTGCTGTTACCACGGGAGGATCATCTTCATAGGACTGAAGGTATATGTCGCCATTCTTTAACGATTCAGCATATAATAATTCCTGTTTTCCATAAGTCCTGATCCCCCTGGTAAAATGGTAATTATTAACATCCTTAAATTTGTTTCTGGCATCTATTGAAGCATGTATTGCAGAGGTACAGCAATAACGTGAACAATACTTGTTGTCTCCCTCTGCTTGCCGGCTCCCCACACAATAGATATATGCTATATTTTTTATTTTTTTACCCTTGTACACTAATTCTTTTTCGTTCAGATCAATAATTCTTTTAAATTGTGGCAGGGTTACAATTTTCTCGGATTGATTATAACCAAACTCTCCATCCGGAGGTGTATAAGGATCAAAGCCGGTAGCCATTATAACGGAACCGGTTTTTATTTCTACTATCTCCTCTTTCTGTGAAAAATCAACGCTCTTACATATCTTTTCGCATTCTCCGCAACGTGTACAGTTTTTTATATCAATAACGGGATAATGAGGGTATTCGCTCGGGAAGTTATGAAAGATGGCTTTCCTTGTTGTTATATTAAAATTAAATTCATCGGGCACCTCTACCGGGCAGGCCTCCATTGCTTTCTCAAAGTCTCCCTCGTCGCATTTTTCCTTTATATAGCGGGGTGTTACTTTCACTTTTAATGTAAAATCGCCGATATTTCCCGCATTTGATATTACTTCGGCTCCTGTCAGCAGAGTTACATTATCGCGTTTAATGAGATCGTTATAGAGCGTGGTTACCAGCTCCTTCCCTGTCTGGTTTGTGGTAAACATAACATCCCACTGGGCAACGCGTCCCCCGATAAAATGTTCTCTTTCAATAAGTGTAACGGGACAATCCATATCTGAAAGTTCAATGGCGGCCCTCATGCCTGCGACACCAGCTCCTATTATGGCAATCGATTTTTTTGACGGTATTTTTATCGGATTTAATGACTTGGCGAGCCGTACTTTTGCAATTGCCGATTTTACAAGATGAATTGCCTTCTCCGTAGCTCCTGCTTTGTCATCGGAGTGGGCCCAGGAACCCTGTTCGCGGATATTGGAATGCACATAGTTATATTTATTCAGACCGGCTCTTTCGGATACTGCCCTGAAAGTTATAAGGTGAAGTTTTGGGGAACACGAAGCCACGACAAGTCCGTCAAGGTCATTATTCTTAATATCGTCAACCATTTCCTTCTGGGTTGCATCGCTGCATGCAAACATGGTTGTTTTTGCCAGGAAAACCCCTTCTTCGTTTTCAACAGAAGCTCTTACTTTCTCAACATCAACATAGTCTGAGATATTACCTCCGCAATGGCATATATATACACCTAACTTTTTGTTCATCATTTCTGAATTAAGTAACTTATTGCCTCTGAAGATGCAGCACCTGCCGAAAGGATGGAATCAGGAATATCCATGGGTCCTGAGGCTGTCCCCGCTACAAAAACACCTTTGATATTTGTTTCAGACGGACTTATGAGAGGATCGCTCTGATTAATAAAACTGAACTGATCCAGTTCAAGCTTTTCTTCGGGAAAGAGTAAGGCATTATCGGGATTGGCAAGCACTCCCACTGAGAGTATAACCATGTCATGCTCAGCCTCTTTGACTTTATTTTCATTAATATCCTCATAACGGAGTATCAGGTTACCTTTCTCTTTCTCAGTGATCTTACCTATCTTCCCCTTTATGAAGTTGACTCCCATTCCTTTTGCCTGCTCGTAGAATTCCTCAAAACCTTTTCCGAATGACCTGATATTAATATAGTATATAGTTACATCGGCCATAGGCAAGGCTCCCATAAGAAGCTGTGCCTGCTTAATTGAGTACATACAGCATATCTGTGAGCAGATAGGATTATCAATGGTTACATCCCTCGATCCTGTACATAATACATAGGCCAGCTTATCAGGTACTTTCCCGTCACCAGGCCTGAGAATAGTATTAAAGGGCCTGGTAGGAGCAAGCTGCCGCTCCATCTGCATGGAGGTAATTACATTTTTGCATAGTCCATATCCGAATCTTGGAATTTTAAGAGGGTCGAAGAGGTTAAATCCTGTGGCAACAACAACTGTTTTTACCTGTATATTGAGTAATTCTGGTTCCTGTGTAAAATCAATGCATTTTGTCGGACATACTTTTTCACAGGCGCCGCATAATGTACAGTTTTCAATATCTATTGCAGCCACCCTGGGGCTGGCAATGCTGAATGGAATATAGGCTGCTTTACGTCCGATAAGATCATACTGGTACTGGTCAGTAACGCTTACGGGACATGCCTGTTCGCATAACTGGCATCCAGTGCAGTCTTCGGCAATCACATACCTTGGATTCTTAATTACTTTTGCCTCGAAATTGTTTTCAGATTTTTTAATAATCTCTTTTACTTCGCTGCCTGTAAATATTGTAATTTCCGGGTGCCTTGATATTTCAGATACTTTGGGAGTTGTAATGCATGCAGAACAATCGAGTGTGGGAAAGACTTTACTGAGCAGAATCATTTTGCCGCCAATGGAAAGGTCTTTTTCAACTAATAGCACTTTATATCCGCTGTTGGCTAAATTCAAAGCTGCTTCACCACCTGCAATACCTCCTCCGATCACAAGTGCATCATAACTGGCATTTTTATTGGTTTCTGCCATAATCAGCTTTTTGAGGTTTGAAGTAAATACTGGGTGAAGCTTTTAATCTGCTTCACAAATGATTCGCTGCATACCGAACATATTGCTGCCATACGGAGACGGGCAGGGTCAATGTTCTTTTCCTTCATCATCTCATGTGTTTGTCCAACAAGGTGTCCGGTTTTTTCAGTACACGATTCTCCGTATGTGCAATCGCTTCCGTCAGCGGCAATGAAAACCCCGTCGAATCCTTTCTCGTATGCATGTAATATCCACCT
>CAZKWD010000184.1:0-5009 GCA_964556175.1 uncultured Rikenellaceae bacterium | reverse complement strand
GCAATTAAAAAGGCAAATATTCTTCAGGCATATCTTTCAGATGACCCTGAGAGAACAATAAGGATCAGGATTGCCTCGAAAAAAGCTTTTTTAACTATCAAGGGCAAGGGTACTGCCAATTCAGTTTCGCGAAGTGAGTGGGAATTCCAGGTGTCATTATCTTATGCCAGGCAAATAATGAAGATTTGTCTGCCCGGGAAGATTGAAAAAACCCGGTACTTTATCCCTGCAGGTAAGCATGTTTTTGAGGTTGATGTCTTTCATGATAAAAATGAGGGCCTTATAATTGCGGAAATTGAACTCTCTCATGAAAATGAAAGGTTCGAAAAGCCTGACTGGCTGGGGGAGGAGGTTACCGGGAAGCCGGAGTACTATAATGTTAATCTTATAAAGTGATCTATATCACAAATTGATACCTGTATTAAATACTATTTCAGCACCTTTGCATAAACCTGTTTCGGGTCATCCGGTCCGTAGAAATCCTTCAGACTGGCCTGAAGCTCATAGCCATTGCGTTTATAAAATCCTTCGGTTGAAGCATATAGCGGGCGGCCTGATGTTTCGATCCAGAGGATTTTACCTCCCAGTTTGATAACATTCTCTTCTATTGTTTTCAAAAGAACTGAACCCAGTTTTTTGTTTCTGGCCTTTTCATGAACTGCAATCCAGTATAGTTCCCATGAGTGTGTGGAAAATTCATTTCGGCCATAATTGGCAAATGCTAATACATTGCCATCCTCGTCAGTGGCTTTAAGCCAGTAATATCCGCTCTTTTCCATGCCATCAGAAATTGTTTCATCAGCAATCTCAAGAGCAGTTTTTATCTCAAATTCATAGAAGAAACCTGTTGACCTGAGAACCTCTTCGATACGTTCCCTGTCGTCCGGTTTTATATCTTCTGAGATTATCATCTTTCAGGTGTTTAAGTCAGCAATAATACGTTGAAGGACATCTGTAAACGGCAACTCTGCTGCTATTGTTGCTGCCACAACCCCACCGTCGGGAGAGAGGCAGGGATTTGCATTCACTTCAATAATATAAGGAGTATCATTACTGTCAATACGCATATCTACACGTGCATAACCCTTTAATCCGAATTCATTCCAGCACTGCAGAGCAGTAGAGGTGATCTTTTCTTTAAGAACCGGATTCAGATCATCACCGGGAAAGTCCCTGATGGTGTTTTCATATTCAAAGCTGCCTGCTTCCCACTTTGCTTTAAAATCAACAATACGTGGTTTATCTCCCGTATAATTATGGAATATTATTTCTGCCGGGGGTAATACTTCCGGTCCTTTTTCACTGTAAATCAAACTTATATTAAATTCCCTGCCCTCAATGTATTCTTCAATGAACCAGTGAGTGTCACTATAGTTTTTCAACCTGCTTTCATAACCGGGTTGATAAGTGAAAACACTGTCACCGGTAATACCTAAAGAACCATCTTCCCAAACAGGTTTTATGATATACCTTCTCCCCGGAATAAGCTTGCTGTATTCTGATGGAGAATAACCTTGCGGATTATTGATGCCTGCCTTCTTTAATGTTTTTTTTGTAAGAACCTTACTTGTTGTAATGAACATTGCCTCCAGCGGACTTCCGGAATAGGGTATCGAGTGCATATTCAGAAGTGCGGGTATGAAGTAGCATAATTCACCTCTGTTGTTAATTGATTCGACCAGGTTAAAAACAAAATCCGGATTATTGGAAGCAAGTGCTGCTGCCTCATTCATGAAGTCATCAGTAATACCTTTCCTGAAAGTTACAATACCAAGCGTCTTGAGATTTTTTTCTATAAAATCAACCTGGTCAAGCACATCCAGTTCATCCTGCATGGCATTTTCGCGCGGCTGGTTGAATAATATGCAACATCGTTTCGTGCTCATACTGTCAGATTATGTCTTTTTAAAGCTGATTTCATTATCATTTCCATCAATTGCTGAAAATCAATACCGATCATTCCTGAAAGTATCGGCAAATCGGAATGTACCGGATGCAGTCCGGCCAGCGGATTAACCTCCAAAAAGTACATTTTACCGGATCTGTCGGCTTTTACATCCACTCGTCCTGCATCAACACCTCCAAGGGCTTTCCAGGCATTAAGAGCTACAGTTTTGCATTCCTCGCTCAATTCCTGAGCCATGGGAATATATTTGCAGTATTCCTTATAGTTTTCCTTGTATTCAACTGAATAGGGGTAGTTGTTCCTGCATTCTATCTCCATACCTCCAATTGTAACGGTATCTTCTCCTGAACCAATAACACCAACAGTAAATTCCCTTCCCGGAAGATATTCCTCTACAATAGCAGGCTGATTATATCTTGTGAGAATATATTCAGCCATCTCCTTTAATTCAGCCGGTGATTTTATCAGGTTCTTTTCAGTGATCCCTTTACCTGTTCCCTCCGAAACAGGTTTTATAAAAAGAGGGTACTCAAGCCTGCATTTGGCTATATCTTCCTTGTTGGATATTAACATTCCCGGGCTTACGGGCACACCTGCTGCTGATACTATAAGGCGTGTAAGATATTTATTAAGTGATATACCGAGTATTACAGGTCCTGAGAAAACATAAGGTATCCTGTACTGGTCAAGGATTGCCGGCACAACCGATTCACGGCCGTCACCATAAAGTCCCTCTGCAATATTGAACACAAGATCCCATTTACTCCCTGCTGCAAGGGCATCGATAAGCTGAAAACAATTTCCTATAGTGTCTGTTTCAAACCCCATTTTACGGAGAGCCTCATCAATGGCATCTATAGTATCCTGCTTGTCAAATTCGGCAGTATCCTCCATAGAATAACCGCGGTCAATGTACCATGACCGCAGGTCGAAAGTTAAACCTACTCTCATTTAAGCCACTATTTCTCAGGGTATTCGCATAAAATACCCTTATAGTTACGCAACACTATCTTTTCGCTTGTATGCTCTACAACATAATTTGGTATGAGTGGTATCTTTCCGCCGCCGCCGGGAGCATCAACAACAAAAGTAGGAACAGCGTAACCGCTTGTAAAACCTCGTAACCCTTTAATTATTTCCAGACCTTTTTTTACAGTTGTCCTGAAATGACCAGAACCCGGAATAAGGTCGCACTGATATAAATAATAGGGTCTTACTCTCATCTTAAGCAGTTTGTGCATAAGATCCTTCATCACCGGAACATTATCATTAATGCCCTTAAGAAGAACCGTCTGGCTTCCAAGGGGAAATCCGGCATCTGCAAGTTTGTTGCATGCTTTTGCACATTCCTCTGTTACTTCGGCGGGATGAGAAAAATGAAGGCTTAAGTATAGGGGGTGATATTTTCTGAGCATGCTGATCAGATTATCGGTAATTCTCTGTGGCATCACCACAGGAACCCTGGTACCAATACGTATGATATCTACATGCGAAATGCTTCTTATGTTCGACACGATATATTCAAGCAGAGCATCACTTAATGTAAGCGGATCGCCACCACTGATAAGTACGTCACGTATCTCCTTGTGTGTTGCAATATAATAAAAGGCTTTCTCGAAATCCTGTTTTCCAAGTTTGTCGAGTTTCCCGACTGAGTGTGAACGGGTGCAGTATCTGCAATAGTTGGAACAAACCTGGGTGACAGTGAAAAGTACCCTGTCAGGGTATCTGTGGACTATTCCCTTTACAGGAGAAAAGGATTTCTCATGCAAAGGATCTGACTGTTCATTTCTGTGCTGAATAAGCTCTTCAAAAACCGGAATTACATTGCGCCGCAGCGGGTGTGAATACCCTGTATTGTAAATCAGCGAAGCAAAATATGGAGTTATCCTCATAGGAAGCCGGCCTTTAAGGTTATTGATGGCCATAATTTCCTTCTCAGATAACCTCATGATTTTCTTTAGCTCGTCAATACTTGTTATAGCATTGCGCATCTGCCATTTCCAATCATTCCAGGAGTCGATAGTTGTTAGGGGGAAGTAGCGGTGCATGAACTCCGAACTTCGGTTGCTAACTAACTTGTTTAGGGTCTCGTTTTGCGAAAAAATCATGGTTTTCGCGCCAGGCTCTTCATCAGAAGAACTACCCACGAGGTGGCTCTCACAACGGAGTGCCGTAGCCTCATTTTTGTTAGCATTCATAGCTGGCGATGATAAAGATCATCGGGTTCTTTTTGAGATTGTGCGGTTTTAAATTAATACTGTTATTAAAAAAATAATTGGTGCGAAAGTATATATAATGTAAATACATTGTATCACCTGAGTATCAGAAATATTAACACTATCAGTATTTTTTTAACAACAACATTATTCCGGCTTAATGCAAAATGCTGTAATATGCTGTCACATAGCATTTTACGCATTATCATTGATTCCGGTGTCTTTCCTGAGTTTCTTAATTGAACTTCGCTTTTTTTTCTTTTCCAGACGCTCTGTATCAGATGCTTTCGTAGGATGTGTAGCAATACGTTTCGGTTTTTCCTTAAGTGCAGCTAAAATGAGCTTATAAAACCGTGCTATAGCTTTTCTTTTATTGAGAAGCTGGGTCCTTTCCGTCTGGGATGCAATCAGCAGCTCTCCTTCAGTATTTATTCTGTTTTTTAAACTTGTGAGAATTAGTTCTTTTTCGTGATCAGATAATCCTGATGATCTTTTTACATTAAACCTTAATTCAACCCTTGTGTTCACTTTATTCACATTCTGTCCGCCCGGACCCCTGCTCCTCGATGTTGAAAATCTCAGTTCACTTTCCGGAATTCTCTCCTGCAACTCTTCAGTTTTCATAAAAATTGATTTTACATGAAGAATAACGCTACGCCTCCCACACTTACTATAGCTCCGATTATCTCTGCTATTGTTACCTTTTCTTTATACAGAACTACTGCAGGAGCTATTATGAATATTGGAACCATTGCCATGAGTGTGGAGGCTATACCTGCTTCGGTGAATTTTACTGCTACCAATGAAAATGACACCCCGAGAAATGGTCCGAAAAAAGATCCAAGGGTGAGTGCTTTCATTCCCGGCCTGTTTGTGAAAGCTGT
>CAZKWD010000183.1:0-5084 GCA_964556175.1 uncultured Rikenellaceae bacterium | reverse complement strand
TGCTACCCTTCAGAGCTTCACTCTGAAAAAAGCTCTTTGGCGGAGGAATATATATCCTTTTTACCTTATTGCCGGCATAACATACTCCAGTAATCCTTGAATTCTTCAACAGATCCTGGGAATTCAGATGAAGAGCTGACATCAGGAAAATAAATCCGGTAAATAAGATCAGTTTCTTCATAAAATTTTATACGTTATATCACCTGCAGCTCCAATACTCATTCTATCAGTTTATACTGGTGTATTTTTTTATATTAAATAACGTCTTTATTATGCCCCTTGTTCAATATCCAGTAGTTCTTCAATTTTCGTGATCATATCATTCACACTGAAGGGTTTTGAATATATAGCATCGGCTCCCAGCGCTTTTGCCAGGTTCAGGTAGCTGCCCGGACCTGCCTTACCTCCACCTGAGATTGCTATTATTTTTATTGATGGCTTTAATTCACGCATTCTCATTATTACTTTCAGTCCATCCTCTTCCGGCATTATCAGGTCGGTAATTACCAGGTCGGTCACTAAAGGTTTAAAATGTGCAAGAGCCTCCTTGCCGTTCTCAGCTTCAAGTACAGTAAATCTTCGTCTGTTAAGTGAGACTTTCAACATTGTTCTCAGGTCATTGTCGTCTTCAACTACAAGTATGCCAGGCATTTGTGGTTTATAATTTAAGATTTGAGATTTATTACAACAACATTTAATATTAACTAATAGACAACTTAATGGCGTTAATTATTTCCCTTAGTGAGACCGGTTTGATCAGATGCTGGGAAATAATCCCCGAATTTAGCAGTTTCTCCTCTAATAAATCCTGATCGGAGTCAGTAATCCAGATACAAGGTATTTTTATTTTATGATCAAGGAACAGGCTTATCATATCATCTTTTTTTATATGCTCGGCACCGCTCATATAAATTATAAGATCAGGTCTCGTTTTCTTATCCGGTACTTTTCTGATCAGGTGCTCAGGATCAGATAAAAGGGTTAATTTATATCCTGCACTTTCCAATGCCAGGGATAAAATCCGTGATTCGTGCTTATTTCCTGTAATAAATAATATCTTCCTGCTTTTCCCGGCTGCAGATGAAAGTGGTTCATAATCTCTTGAAACAGGAATATACACATCAAAGACCGAACCCTCATTGACTTTACTTGAGACCAGTACCTCCCCTCCCATTTCAGAAATAATTCCATGTACCACCGACAAACCCAATCCCGATCCTTTTCCTACTTCGCGGGTTGTAAAGAACGGTTCAAAAATTCTTTGCACCGATGATGGATCCATCCCTTTACCTGTATCTCTGATGGTAACAATAACATACTCATCGGTAACAATATCAGTGCTCAGCTCATTTTGAATATCTTTATAATTAGCAAGGGTAAGACTGACAGACAATAATCCCTTTCGTTCTTCCATCGCCTGAATAGCGTTTGTCATAAGATTAAGAAAGACCCTGAACAGCTGGGTGGGATCAGCCAGTACAGGATACTGTCCTGGTTGTACATTGTTTTTAATCTTTATACCGGATGGAGCAGCAGACCTGATAAAACCGACTGTCTCCTTCAGGATATCATAAACATTGATAGTAACCTTTTCCTGTTCCATCTGCCTGCTGAAGGCAAGTATCTGGTTGGTCAGGGATCTGGCCTTAGTGACAGACATCATGATCTTTTTTACATTTTCAGCCGAATGTGAAGATTCAGGGAGATCATTCTTTAGCAGTTCTGAATAACCCGAAATAGTTGCGAGTATATTATTAAAATCGTGGGCAATACCTCCGGCCAGGGCACCGATGGTTTCAAGTTTCTGGGCCTGGAGCAGTCGGTTCTCAAGCATAAGCTCACGGGAGGAATCCTCAAATGAAAAATCAATAAAATACGGATTATTCATTTCGTTGACAGTCATGAAGGCACTGATCCGGCATACTATTTCACCTCTCTTGAATGTTTTCAGGGGAACTCTGCCAAAAGATTTTGGTTTACCGTCCATTAACTGTTCCAGGTGCAGATCAAATAGTCCCTCTTCAGCATAGCAACTGCGAAGGTTAAGGTCTGTCAGTGAATGTTCATCATCACAATCCATGATCATAAGAAATGCTCTGTTGGCATGCATCATTTTCCCATCCGGGCCGCACCTCAACAAACCTATCGGAAGGTTTGTTTCAAATCTTCTGAATTCTTCATCCTTTGTTGAGGCTATCTTTTCAGTCAGTTTCAGGTCAGTTATATCGAATGTCTCCGCCAGTAGATAATTTATTTCCCCTGATTCGACAGGAATGGGACGGAATATAACCTCGAAATACCTTTTCCCCGACTGCGGAGTAGTGAAGGAGGCTTCATATTTCACTGTCTTTCCTGCAAAGCATTTGTCAATATTCTGTTTTATACTTTTTTTGAAAGCATCATACCCCCATACATCACCAAGTGATCTGCCAACAATGGATTGTTCCATACCTTTTTGTGCATCACAAAATGCAACATTGACCTTCTCATAAACATATTCCTTGTTGATGATGCTTATCATCGACCGTGAATTATTCAGTATGTGGTCAGAAAACTGTTTTTCCTTTGCTAAAAATTTAAGGTATTCGCTCTGACCCGATATGTCGTTATGTTGTTTCAACATATTCAGATTTATATAAACCTGATAATTTAGTACAGGTAAGTTTAGTTTATATCAAGATTAAAAGCTTTTCTGAACTCATCCAGAACAGGATATTTACCCTGAAGGTAATTATATTTCTGCTCATCGGTATAGGGAAGTTCATTTGCTTCAGTAAGATCAATAGATGTCTCAATTTCCAATTCCGAGACCAGGAATCTGGCTTCGAGAAAACCTGTCAGTTTAGGCTTATAATTCTGAACGAACAGGTCTCTCTGGGCAGCATTGCTCAGATGAATTCTAATTGTATGTTCATCCTCCATCTCTGGTTGGATTGATTTAAACATGCTTACTATTCTTGTTCCTTCTCCCTTAAGATTGTCGATGAACTCCTGCCAGGCAGTGGAGAATGCACTGCTTGTAAATTCAATCCTCTGACCTGATATGATTTGTTCATCATCATTACCTGTTGTTTCAGCAGACTTATCTTTTTGTTTCCCATTCTCCGAAATAACCTCTTTTATTGAAAATGTCCGGGGTGGTTTTTCAATTACAGGAATATGTTTATCCGTGGATTGTTCCTTTCCTGACGGGAATTTCTTTTCCTCCTCTTCAGCCTGCCTGATAATCTCAGATTTTGGCGGAGGAGTCATCTCCTTTCCTTCTTTTGTCAGGGGTTTTTCCTCATACTTTTTTTTTTCGTCCTGTGCATCAGGCTCTTTGATGAGGCTGCATAATTTTATCAGTGCGAGTTCTGCGTGGAGTCTGGTATTCTTGCTGCTTTTATAGGAAATATCGCATGCACTTCCTATCTCCAGTGCCCGGTAAAGAAAATCAACAGAACATTCACCTGCCTGCTGCAGGTATCTTTTCTTTACTGAAGGAGTTGCCTCAAGAAGGCCTATAGTAACTTCGTCTTTACTCACAAGAAGATCACGGAGATGACTGTTAAGACCTGAAATGAAATTATGTCCGTCAAATCCTTTTTCAAGAATCTCATTAAAAGTCATCAATACAGCCGATACATCGCCTTTAAGAGCACCCGCGACACATTTGAAATAGTACTCATAATCAAGGATGTTAAGATTTTCAATTACATCCCTGTATATTATTTTTTTCCCACACAGGCTGACGATCTGATCAAATATTGAAAGTGCATCCCTGAGGGCACCATCAGCTTTCTGTGCAATAATGTGAAGAGCCTCTTCCTCTACAGTAACCGATTCATTATCTGCAACATACTGAAGCCTTTTAACAATATCCTCAATTCTTATCCTGTTAAAATCAAATATCTGACACCTGGACAGTATTGTAGGTATGATCTTATGTTTTTCGGTAGTTGCCAGAATGAAAATCGCATGAGAGGGCGGTTCTTCAAGTGTTTTCAGAAAAGCATTGAAAGCGGAAGAGGAGAGCATATGAACCTCATCTATTATATAAACGCTATACTTGCCGATCTGTGGGGGTATTCTTACCTGGTCATTCAGGCTCCTGATATCTTCCACTTTATTATTCGATGCTGCATCAAGTTCATGTATGTTGAATGATCTCAGAGTATTGAAAGACAAACATGATTCGCATTTATCGCAGGCTTCTCCATCATCCTTCAGATTGCTGCAGTTGATGGTCTTGGCCAGTATCCTGGCACAGGTAGTCTTTCCCACACCCCTTGGACCACAGAAAAGGTATGCCTGGGTAAGATGTTTGTTCTTTATTGCATTTTTCAGCGTATTGGTAATTGTGTCTTGCCCCACAACCATATCGAACGTAGCAGGACGGTATTTTCGGGCTGAAACGATGAAATTTTCCATAAATTATTGACTCTCCGACTCCAAAAATATTTATAATACAAATATAGTTAAAAAGCCAACCCCGGACAGTGAGTTTTGAAAATTAAAGATTGAAGACTATAATGGGAAAGAAAATCACCATGTTGTATGAATGGCGTTATTCAATTTTCCATTTATTATTTTTTGTTTAAATGAAAATAATTGTACTTTTGCGAGCCAAAATCATTTATACAAAAACAAATAATTACTATGTTAAATCAGTACGAAACCGTTTTCATTGCAACTCCCGTTTTATCTGAACAACAGATGAAGGAAGCGGTACAAAAATTCAAGAAGGTCATCACCGACAACGATGGTGAGATCGTTCATGAAGAGAACTGGGGCCTGAAAAAGCTGGCCTATCCTATTCAAAAAAAATCTACAGGTTTTTATTATCTTATCGAATTCAAAGGACCCGGAAACCTTGTTGAGAATCTTGAGGTCCAGTATCGCCGTGATGAGAGGATCATCAGGTTCCTGACCTTCAGGATGGAAAAATTTGCGGTGGAATATGCCGAAAAGAAGAGAAGACAAAAAGAATCAGAACAAACCAAGGAGGAATAAGATATGGCACAGAACGAATCAGAAATCAGGTATTTGACCCCACCGACCGTAGAGGTCAAGAAAAAGAAATACTGCCGTTTTAAGAAAAACAG
>CAZKWD010000182.1:0-5093 GCA_964556175.1 uncultured Rikenellaceae bacterium | reverse complement strand
CGGTATAGCTCCGGGTGTTTCTGAGCATCACGCAATGTGTCAGCATTTACGACATTGAACTGGACATGATGGCCATCGAGGGCAAAATAGCTTCGTATCAGTGCAGTAAGGCAGTTATAGCTCTCTTCATCCTCAAAAAACTGAGGTGTAAATTTCTGGTTCAGCAGGGTGCCGCCGGTCTGCAGATGGTCTATTTTTGAAGCTGATTTAACTACCGAGGTAGGTCCTTGTTTATCAGCTCCCTGGCTTGGTGATATACCTTCTGAAAGGGGTTTAAATGCTTTGCGGCCGTCAGGAGTGGCCCCAATTACACTTCCAAAGTAAACATGCGAAGTGGTTGGAAGCATATTTATCCTGTGTACACCGCCCCTGGCATCGGGCCTTCCATTTACTGCATCATAATAGATCTCAAACACTTCAACTGCATTATTGTCAGCATAATCATCATCATTTCCATATTTGGGTGTGTTATAGATCAGGTCGTGCTGTACCTGTTCATAACCGTTAAAATCAGCATCAAGAGCTTCCAGGAGTTCATCCCATGAGTAATTCTTTTTATCATAGATATTATACTTTATCGATGTTAAAATGTCAGTAATACTTCCAAGTCCCACACCTTGAATATAAGACGTATTATAACGTGCACCGCCGTTATTATAATCTTTCCCGTTTACTATGCAGTCCTCAATAAGTAAAGAAAGGAATGGTGCCGGCAGCCATGAAGCAAAGGTTTTTCCAATTACATTATTCCCTCTTATTTTTATATCAATCAGATAGTTAACCTGCATTTTAAAAGCTGATATCAATTCACGAAATGATTTATAATCCTTTGCATAACCTGTCGGGAGACCGATACGGTTATTGGTACGTTTGTCAATACCATCATTTAAAGTAATCTCCAGTACTTTGCAAAGATTAAAATATCCTGTGAGCCAGTAGGCTTCAGTACCGAAGGCACCTGTCTCAACGCACCCTGATGCACCCCCGTTACGTGCATCAACAATGTTCTTGCCCTGCCGCAACATCTCCTTGATGATTGCCTCAGTATTGAAGCAGGAGGGCTGTCCGAAGCCGGTTCTTATAATATCGAAAGCTTTATGAACAAACTTGTCAGGATTCTTTCTGCTTATCTGGACCATTGAGCTGGGTTGGACTATTCTCATCTCCCTGACGACATCGAGTAGTATATAGGTCATTTCATTGACGGCATCTGATCCGTCAGGCTTTACACCACCCAGGTTTATCAGGCAAAAATCAGTGTAAGTACTGCTTTCAGAGGCAGTAACTCCCATCTTCGGAGGTGCCGGATGATTATTGAATTTAACCCAGAAGCATCCGAAGAGGTCATATAATTCTTCCATCGTAAGAGTTCCGGCATCTATCTCTTTCTTAAATACAGGGAAAAGATGCTGGTCGAGTCTTCCCGGGTTAAATGAATCCCAAGGATTCAACTCAGTTATTACACCAAGATGAATAAACCAGTAGTGCTGGAGCATTTCATGAATTGTCTCCGGGGGATGTGCAGGCACTTTCCTGCAGATTCCTGCCATCTTTATCAGCTCCTTCTTTCGTTCCGTGTCTTTTTCATTCTCTGCAAGATTTTGAAGCGCGTCAGCATATCTGTTTGCATACATGATAATCGCATCGCAGGCGATATCCATTGCTTTCAGCTCCTCTGCCTTTTCAAATGCCTGAGTATCATTAAAATAATCGAGTGAAGAAATTGAGTCTCTTATTTCATCCTTAAGCTGCAGGAAGCCTGTTCTGAACATTTTATATCCAAGAACAGTATGTCCAGGTGCGCGCTGTTCCTGGAATTCAGTAAAAATGCCTGCCTTATATGCATTTATCCATTCAGGTGTCATCAGGCTCATTATCCTGTCGCGGTTGCTTTTTCCTTTCCAGAAGGGAATGATCTCCTTCTCGTAGATCTCTTTTACCTCATTGTCTACTTTAAAGGAGACTTTTCCCCTTGAATGCAGTATTTCAAGATCTTCAAGAGAGTGGATGCATATCTCAGGGTATGTTGGTGTCTCTTTTGGAGCCGGTCCCCTCTCCCCTACTATCAGCTCACCATTTCCGATGTACAGCTTTTTGTATCTCAGAATATATTCAAAAGCTCTGGCCCGCTTCATAGGGGCTGACAGTTCACGTGCTCCATCACTTTTATAGAATTCCGTTATCAGCAAGGCTCTTTCGGGTGATATTCTTTCCACAGCGTTGAGGCTCTGGTCTCTAAGTTTTTGTACTCGCTTGGATAGTATCATGGTTATAGGTTAGTTATCCTCCTATGTTTACTTTAATTCCTGTATCTGAAAAGAACTCCTTAAGTTCATTCATTCTTTGCCGGGATGGTTGTTCTGCATCATTCATGCGGTAAGGAATACTAAACCTTTTATATTTTACTTTGCCGATTCTATGATAGGGAAGCAGGCTTATCTTTTTAAGGTTTTCACGTTTGTTATCTGCCAGGAATTGTTTCATGGCATTGAGGTTTTCCGGATCATCATTGAAACCTGGTACAACCGGTATCCTGACAAAAATATCCGTTCCTCCGTCAAGTATAAGCTTAAAATTATTGAATATCAACAAATTCGACACTCCTGTAAACTCCATATGTCTGGAACCATTCATGTGCTTGATATCGAAAAGGAACAGATCGTTATAAGGAATTACCGCTTTGTAATTTTCGGCCGGGGAATATCCTGAGGTATCAACAGCTGTGTGATAACCATTCTCCCTGCAGGCTTTCAGCGCTTCGATGAGAAATTCTGTCTGAAGCATCGGTTCACCGCCGGAAAAAGTAACGCCTCCCTTCGACTCGTTTATGAAGATCCTCTCCCTGTCAAGTATTTCAATAATGTCGCTGACCGAATAAAATTTTCCTGCTTCTTCCATCCTGATGAACTCCCTTTCTCCTACTTTCTCAATCTGTTCAACTATCTCCCGGTCCGGTGATATACCTTCAGGATTATGGCACCACCAGCATGAGAGGGGACACCCTTTCATGAAGAATGTTACCCTGATGCCCGGACCATCATGTATCGAGTATCGTTTAATGTTGAAAATCAAACCTTTCATAAATCAAGATAAAAGATAAAAGTAAAAAGACAAAAGTGAATAGTGAACAGTGAAAAGGAGGACGGGAATACAGATCCTTTGCATCAGGATCTGCCGGTGATTAGCTGGAATAGAACATGAGGCAGGAATAGAGACGTCTGCCAAGGCGCTGCCAGTTAAAACGGTATTTAAGATTTGCGATCATATAATTATCTGCAAGTTAAATATTTTTTCCATCCATTATTCAACTGATAACAAAATCAGAGATAAGTCGTTATCTTTAAAAGTTAATGCTGTGCGAATCCATGAAGAAATCATTTCTGCATGCCGTTTTCTTTTTTATATGTCTTCAGACAATTTCACAGACCGGTGAGCGTCATACGGTAAGCGGTTATGTAAAAGAGGCTGTCAGCGGGGAATCACTGATAGGGGTTAACATATATCTTCCCGACAGGATGACAGGTACCGTCACAAACAATTTTGGATTTTATTCGCTCACACTACCGGCAGCAGACAGTATTGAGCTGATTGTTTCTTACGTAGGTTTTTCGACCCGTGCATGCAGAATTCCGCTTCGAAGCGATACTGAATTAAATATTGAACTTACACCCGACCTGTTGCTGAAAGAGGTAATTATAACCGCTGACAAGCAGGAAAAGTTAAGTGAGTCAGCCAGGATGAGCAGCATCAAACTCCCTGTAAGCCAGATCAAGAATGTCCCGATGCTTCTCGGAGAAAAAGATGTGATGAAAACTCTTCAGCTTATGCCCGGTATCCAGAAAGGATCAGAAGGAAGCAGCGGTCTGTACGTCCGCGGAGGAGGTCCGGATCAAAACCTTATTATTCTGGATGATGCAATAGTGTACAATGCCAGCCATCTCTTCGGATTTTTCTCATTATTTAACGGAGCCGCTCTTAAAAGCGTTGAGCTGACCAAAGGTGGATTCCCCGCAAGGTATGGAGGCAGACTCTCATCGGTCCTGGAAATGAACATGAAAGAGGGAAACAAGGAGGAGTGGCACGGCGATGGAGGTGTAGGGCTGATATCTTCGAATCTCACAGTTGAGGGTCCGCTGAAAAAGAACAAATCTTCAATTTTGTTGTCAGGACGAAGAACATATGCTGATCTGATACTCAGGCCTATACTCACAATACTGGATGAAGAGAATACAGGCTATTATTTCTATGATTTTAATGCCAAGGTTAACTATGATTTCGGGCGGAAGAATAAGCTTTACCTCAGCGGCTATTTTGGAAAGGATAAATTCTACATGAAATATAAATCAAGGGATTACAGTGAGAAAGTAGGATTTCTGTGGGGCAATGTCACAGCAACACTGAGATGGAATCACCTCTTTAATAATAAGCTGTTCTCCAACACCTCGCTGATATTCAGTAAATATTTTTTTGGTATTTATGATGATTACAAAGTGATTCCTGAAAACAAGGATTATTATGCTGAGTATTACTCAGGTATCAGAGATCTTACAATAAAATCGGACTTTGATTTTATTCCAAGTCCTGCTCACTGGATAAAGGCCGGAGTAATTGGCATTTTTCACCGCTTCAACCCATACGCTTATATTGAAGAGGATATCCCCAACCAGGTGCATCAGAGTAATATAAAATATACCAGCGGTATTGAGGCAGGAATATATGCTGAAGATACCTGGCAGCCCCTGCAGTCTTTGAAAGTGAATGCCGGATTCCGGTTCAGCTATTTCCTGGCACAGGAAAAACGTTATTATAATCCTGAACCAAGGTTATCGGTGGCCTGGAGGCCGGTCACCGACATGGCACTAAAGGCTTCATATGCATCGATGAACCAGTATATACACCTGCTTTCAAATACCGGAATAAGCCTGCCTACCGATCTCTGGGTCCCGGTAACCGACAGGGTCAAACCACAATCGTCCCGGCAGATAGCCCTGGGTATAGTTAAAGACATTGACAAACACGATCTTGCCGTTTCCGTGGAAGGATATTATAAAACAATGGATAATGTTCTTGGCTATAAGGAGGGGGCATCTTTC
>CAZKWD010000181.1:0-5130 GCA_964556175.1 uncultured Rikenellaceae bacterium | reverse complement strand
ACGTTTTATGTTTTCTACTCCAAATGGAATTTCGGTACTCGTCCAGCTAGTAATACTATGACCATTGTGGCCGGTAAAAAGATACTCATCATTATCAAGGTCAGAGGGATCGCTTAGTTGTAATATTTTATCTGAATAGGCAGCAGTATGTGTAGCTCCATCTGTCTGTCCAATACCTGTTATGCCAAAGGGATAAGAGACTTCATTTGAGTAGAAATCTATACCATTGGCAGCTATATTAAGGTTATATTTTGAGGAGAGATAGTTCTCAACTACTATTCTTTCAGTCGCATTCAATGCATTATTAAAAACTATTATTTCGGCAATGTCTCCGCCATATTGATGTGTACCAATAGGATATGAGCCAGACGGGCCGGAGTAAAGTGAACCTAAAGTCTGTTTAGTCATCACTTTTGCCGCAGTAAATTTAACTGCAACAATTTCAAAATTATTATACTGCCAGGCAGGGATGTTGGAATTTGAAACAGAAGCGCCAAAAGCCGATCCGTTAATTCCGTAAAATGCCTTGGTCGCCTCAAGAGGAGTACCGTCAAAGCTAAATCCCTGTGGATTTACCACTCTAGCGTCCATGGCTACATGGGCACCATTATCATAATTTCCCCAGACCTGTCCCAGCATATCCGGATTCTGCAATGTAGAACTAACTCTATATACTACAAATACAGTATTTGCATTATATGAATGAATGTCATAAAAAAGGTCATTAACACCATCAAAACGAACTACTGCCTTACCATTAACAACACCAGCCACATATATTGGCTGGTTTAGAGCGGTACCCTGGCTAGCGTCATTACCATTACCGGAAGCATCAGGCCAGGCGATATTTACAGGCTGTCCGGATGAAAGAGATGAAAGGTCACCCGCCCGCAGCCACAAAGGATTAGTACCCTGATTGCCTACACCACCAGGCCCATTTTGACTAAAAAGAGTTAAAGGGGCAAAAAGTAATGTAAAGCTTATTGTTAGGTATAATTCAATTCTTCTCATATCAGGTGAGGTTCTCTGTTTTTTATTTATCAATACCACAACCTACTTTTATTGCACTACCTTCCAGGAATTTTTCTGAAATTAAGAAAAACTATCTGGTATTTTTTTAGCGTTAAATTTTTTTTTAGCGTTAAAAGTAGTTATTTTTTTTATATCGTAATGCTCAACAATACACTATTTCAAGACTTTAAAAATATTAATTATGTTGCATACGTTCATCAACTCAAAACACGTATTTATCACATTTTATACACAGTTCATAAAATTAAGATACAATTTACATGCTTGATGCAAACCGGATATTGATCTTAAATCCCATTCTCACCCTTTGTATCAAGAAATTGAGAGCCCGAAATATTTTTTGCATTTTCTAAAATTAAATCTATATTTGCACTCGCATTTTCGGGCGATTACCTGCCTGCCGGCAGGCAGGGCTCAGCTGGTTCCCCGATAGATCGGGACAGGCGCCGCATCTGCCTTATTTGATGCGAAAAATAAATTCGGGCGATTAGCTCAGCTGGTTCAGAGCGCCTGCCTTACAAGCAGAGGGTCTGCGGTTCGAATCCGTAATCGCCCACAATACGAAAACCGGTCCGCGAAAGCAGAACCGGTTTTTGTTTTTAGAGCCCGGAGCTAGATCACTTGCTGATGGGAAATAAATACAATTTCTTACTGATATACCCTGATATAATCTACAATCATATGCTGCGGGAATACTGTAGTTTCATCAGGATATCCCGGCCAGTTGCCGCCTACAGCAACATTGAAAATAAAGAATTGCGGGAAATTAATTGGAAATCCGCTGATTGATGAAAGGTTAATATTTAAGTACTGATATCCATCAACAAGCCACTTGAGATTATTCGGTGCCCAGATAAATGAAAACAGATGGAAGCTGGTGCTAAAAGTTCCGCTACTGAGGGTATAATTTCCGCCCCTGTTTGTATAACCATTCGCATCCCAGTGTATTGTGCCATATACTTTAGCAGGTTCATGACCGAGATATTCCATTATGTCAATCTCTCCGCATTTTGCCCACCCGACTGACGAAAAGTTACTCCCCAGCATCCATAGTGCAGGCCATATGCCCTGGCCTTCAGGCAATTTAGCACGTATATCAACCCTCATATAGGTAAATTCTTTTTTGCCCTGAGTGGTGATCCTGCCTGAAGTATATGATGAAGCAGAAGGATTCAGTGCTGTTATATGCAGGTATCCGCTGTCAATATGAACATTATCATCTGAATCGGTATAGTTCTGAAGTTCATTATTACCCCATCCGCCGGCTCCCTGCTCATAATTCCATGTGGCAGTATTGAGAGGTCCTGTATCAAATTCATCACTCCACACCAGGGTTGCATAATCAACATTGATGATCTTAATAATAACTGACTGACGGTTAAGGAGACAATTGACAGGATTGCTGAAAAGAAGCTTAAAATAAACATCCTGCTTAACAGTTGTATCAGGGATAATATCAATCTTAATTGAGGCTGATGCCGATCCTGATTCAAAAACAAGTTTGCCCGAAGATACAGATACATAATCCCTGCCTGAGATGGCTGTACTGTCAGCTGTTGAATATTCAATACTTACCTCTTTTTCAGAAGCCTCGGAAAGTGTTACAGCTACGTAGATCTCAGAACCTGACACATCTTCTGCTACTGAAAATACCGGGCTGTTTATCATTATATCCGGTGTGCCCTTCTCTTTCTGGCATGAGACTGATAATGAGAATAATAACAAACCCAAACAGATAAAATTTATTCTTCTTTTCATAATCAGATCTCAAAATTCTTTCACCTGCAAATTAAGAATACTTTTCAGATAAATACCATATATCACTTTCAAGATCATGTTTTATCAGAAACTGTTCTCCTGAAGTTGTCACTACTTTATTATAAGTTTTAAAGCACCTGTTTATCAAAGTTACTAAATACACCAGGTCAGGACAATTCCTGACTGGTTTTTATTAAATAATGTTAAACGGGGCTACTTTAATTTTAGATCTGTTATCTTTAATTCATCTATTTGTGATTCTATTATTTCAATTTAAATATCAATCTATACAAAAATCTTTACACAATGAGTAAGGAAAATCTTCAAAGGAAAAATTCAAATGGGAAAAGTCTGTCAAGGCGGAACTTTTTGGGAACCACAGCTGCTGCCGCTGCTGCTTTTACCGTTATTCCCCGATCTGTCCTGGGCGGTAAGGGTTATACTGCTCCGAGCGACCTGATAAATGTTGCAGGGATAGGTGTTGGCAGCCAGGGTGGCGGTGACATCCAGCAGGTTTGTTCTCCTGATGTCCCGATAGAAAGGCCAAGGAGGAATATGAACGGAACTCCTATGACCAGGGAACAGATTGCCGCCATGGAAGCCAGAATGGCACAAATGAGGGAACGCATGCAATCTCGGGAAAGACGTCCTGAAGGACCGCCCGATGCAAATGCTCCAGTACAGATGGGAGCTTCAGGAGCTGGCAACATAATCAAGCTTGCCAATATCTACGCCTTATGCGATGTGGATCCAAATTACGCCGGACACATATTCAAAGGATACCCTAAGGCCAGGATATACAGCGACTGGCGTGAAATGCTTGACAAGGAAAAATCAATAGACGCTGTTGTGATCGGTACACCTGATCATAACCATGCTCCTATTGCAGCAGCCTTCATGCGTGCCGGAAAACATGTTTATGTTGAAAAACCCCTGGCCAAAACTATCTTCGAATGCCGTAAGCTTGCCGAGATTGCAAAGGAGACCGGTGTAGTATCGCAGATGGGGAACCAGGGACACGCCACAGAAGGCACAAGAAAAACTGTTGAATGGATACAGGGTGATGTCATCGGCCGTGTCAGAGAGGTACAACTGTCAACGAACCGTCCGATGGGATTCTGGCCCCAGGGTGATATTAAACGACCTGAGGGAATGACACCTCCTAAAAATGTTAATTACGATGTATGGCTTGGTCCTGCACCTGAGAAACCTTATAATCCCGAAGCATTCCATTTTAACTGGAGAGGATTATGGGATTATGGTACAGGTGCCATGGGCGACATGGGAGCTCATATCTTTGATGCTCCCATATGGGCTCTTAACCTTGGTATGCCAACAAAGATCCAGGCTACAAGTTCACCTTATAGTACTGATTACATGCCTCTGTGCGAGCTTGTCACCTATGAATTTCCTGCCCGCGGTTATCTGCCGCCGGTAAAGGTTACCTGGTGTGATGGCGGCTTGAGGCCGCCGCGTCCCGACGAACTGGAGGCCGGCCGTCCGATGAGAGATGCAACGTATTATGGCGACAAGGGCATCATCGCCCACGGGAGCCACGGAGCAATGCCCGAACTTATCCCTGCTGACAGAGACTTTAAAGGTCCGGACCCATGGATCCCTCGTACAGGTAATATCTTCGAGGACTGGATCGATGCTATTAAGAACGGGAAAAAATCATGCAATGACTTCTCAATTGCTGCCAAAGTTACCGAGATCATGCTTCTGACAAATATTGCAGTCCTGCATCAAAGAGATAATGTGACTCTCGAATATGATGCAGAAAACATGAAGATTTCGAATCTTCCCGAAGCCAACAACCTGTTCCATTATGAATATCGCAGCGGTTGGACTCTATAAAATTGACATTATCTGATAATTAATTAACTAATAACAATTGACTTATGGAAAATAAAAAATCGAAAAGAAGATTCCCTGTTGCGAAATTCATGGGGAGTAAAATAATCATTGCAGCACTCCTGATTGTGCCAATGGTTTACTCCTGCAAGAATTCTCTCAAAGAAAGCGGATCGAAGTTCGGCGGCGTTCAGATAGGTGTTATCACCTATAGCTGGCGCAGCATGCCCGGAGGTATTGAGAATATCCTTAACTATTGCAAAGAGACCGGTGTTACTTCCATCGAGCTGATGAGCAATGACCTGGAAGAGTATCTTGGAGCACCAGAGAACCCAATGATGAATATGTTCAGACAACGTCCCCCGGCACAACCTGCCGCAAAGACACCCCCACCTCCACCTCCTCCCCCGGGAGCTTCTGCACCTGCTGCTGTTCCCGGTCCGGGTGCACCACCTGCCGGAGTACAGCCTCCAGGCCCTCCTGGGA
>CAZKWD010000180.1:0-5147 GCA_964556175.1 uncultured Rikenellaceae bacterium | reverse complement strand
CAAAAGGCATTGGATCTTAACTATGACGGACTGATGATCGAATCACACATAGATCCTGACAAGGCTCTGAGTGATCCCTTGCAACAGCTCACACCCAATGAGCTGAAAGAACTGTTAAGCCGTCTTATCCTACGTAATCCTTCAATATCTGACCCCAGGGTCCTTGATGTTCTCGGTGAGCTCAGGCAGCAGATTGATATTTATGATGATCACCTGATCGACCTTATCGAACAGCGGATGAAGGTTGCCGAGACAATAGGTCACTATAAAAAAGAAAATAATATTACTATCTTACAAAGTTTTCGCTGGGACGAAATTGTAAAAAGGGTTATGATTCATGGCCAGGCAAAAGGTCTCAGTACTGAACTTATTGATACAATTTTTAAGGCTATTCATCAGGAGTCAATCAATCACCAGATTAAGATCATGAATAATGGTGTCATAAAAAAACATAAGATCAGTAAAAAGGATAAAATCAGTGGATAAGGTAATAATGCCATCAAGGGTTGCAGGTGATGTTAATGCTCCGCCTTCAAAAAGCATGACTCAACGTGCCATTGCTGCAGCATTGCTGACCGACGGCGAAACCATTGTATTAAATCCATCCGGATGTGATGATTCCCTGGATGCCATAAATATTGCCACTGTACTGGGATCAGAAATACAAAGCGAAGGTAAGGACCTGAAAATCAGGGGATCAGGCAAACTCAAGGGAAGGACCCTGAACTGTGGAGAATCGGGTCTGGCAATCCGTATGTTTTCACCAATAGCAGCTTTGAATGATGAAGAGATAACCCTTACCGGGGAGGGTTCACTGACAAAAAGACCAATGTCGATGATAGAGGAGGCTCTCCGGCAACTGGGTGTAAAATGCAGCAGCAAAGACGGATTTCTCCCTCTGACGATCAAGGGTCCATTGAAAGCAGGAAAATGCGAGATTGACGGATCTGTAAGCTCACAGCTTCTTACCGGTCTTCTGATGGCTCTGCCGGTATTAGAAAAAGACTCTGAAATATTAGTAAAAGACCTGAAGAGTAAGCCATATATTGATATGACACTTCAGGTTCTCGATAAATTCGGAATAACTGTTCAAAATAATAACTACAGGCTGTTTACAATAAAAGGCAACCAGAAATATGTCCCCTCAGAATTTACCGTTGAGGGCGACTGGAGCGGAGGTGCAATCCTCCTTGCAGCCGGAGCTATTAATGGTGAACTGACAGTTCACGGGCTTCACACTGACAGCCGGCAAAGTGATAAAGCCATACTAACAGTTCTGGACCTCGCCGGCGCGGAAATGAGTATAAAGGAAAACTCAGTACGAGTTTTAAAATCGAACATGCGGTCATTTAATTTTGATGCTACTGAATCACCTGATCTTTTCCCTCCTCTTGTTGCCCTGGCTGCATACTGCAAAGGAATATCCTCAATAAAAGGAGTATCACGTCTTGTCCATAAAGAGAGCAACCGGGCAAACGCCCTGAAGGAGGAATTCCACAAAATGAACATAAAAGTGGTCCTGGAGGAAGATACAATGCTTATTACCGGAGGAGAGGTCAGTGGTGCACATATTGATTCCCACAATGACCATCGTATTGCCATGGCTGCTGCTGTTGCTGCCCTGCGGGCCTCTGACAGGGTGATAATCACAGATCCTCAATGTGTAACTAAATCATACCCCTCATTTTTTGATGATCTTAAACAGATTGGCGCTCAGATTTATGAATGATGTCATAATGTGTTAATCAGATAAATATTTTATTTAAAATCAATATAAATATTAAATTTTTTACATTTTTTTGCATTGAATTAAGATTTTTATTTAGTTTTGCATTCATGAAATTAATGAGGACATATACCTGGTGCTGGTGCAGTTTAACAGATAATGCTGTGAAACAGGCCATGGTATAACCTTTTATAAGATATTTCTATTCAGAGGCACGCTGTTCACAGCGTGCCTCTTTTATTTAAAATTTTTATTAACCAACATAAACTTGAAACTATGAAAAAGATCAGAAAAATTTTATTAAGTGAGAATGAGATGCCGAGGCAATGGTATAATCTGGCAGCCGATATCAAGGTTCCGCCTTTTATGAGTCCTGACGGACCAGTACCGGAAGAAGCGTGGGCACCTGTTTTCCCTATGAATCTGGTTGAACAGGAATACAGCACAGAACGCTGGATAGATATCCCCGAAGGAGTTCTGGAATTACTTAGCAGGTACCGTCCATCACCTTTGCACCGCGCATATGAACTGGAACAGGCTATCGGGACCCCGGCCAGGATTTATTATAAAAATGAGAGTCTGTCACCTCCAGGCAGTCATAAGCCTAATACAGCACTTACCCAGGCATGGTATAATAAAGAATTCGGGATCAAACGTTTGATAACCGAAACCGGTGCCGGACAGTGGGGCAGTGCCCTGGCATTTGCCTGTTCCCTGATAGGACTGGAGTGTAAGGTATTTATGGTCAGAATAAGCTATGATCAGAAACCTTACCGGAAACTCATGATGCAAACCTGGGGAGCCACATGCGTGGCAAGTCCGAGTAATGAAACCCAGGCCGGAAGAGCTATTCTGGAAAAAACTCCCGACACTCCCGGCAGTCTTGGCATTGCCATCAGTGAGGCAATTGAAGCAGCAGTCACTGATCCCACAGGAAAAAGCAGGTATTCACTTGGCAGTGTGTTAAATCACGTGATGATGCATCAAACCATTATAGGTCTTGAAGCTAAGAAACAACTGGAAATAGCAGGTGAAAAGAAAGTTGATGTAATAGTTGGTTGTGCAGGAGGAGGCAGTAATTTTGCCGGACTTGCATTCCCATTTGTATATGATAAGATTAATGGAGCAAAAATTGATATTATACCTGTCGAACCTGCATCCTGCCCTACATTAACCAAAGGCCCCTATGTATATGATCATGGTGATACAGCTAAAATGACACCTTTGGTTGCAATGTATTCATTAGGCCATAGCTTTGTACCGGCTCCCATACATGCCGGCGGTTTACGATATCATGGCATGGCACCGCTCGTCAGCAAAGCCACCCAGGAAGGTCTTCTTTCACCCATAGCACTGCACCAACTGGAGAGTTATGAAGCTGGAATACTTTTTGCAAAAACCGAGGGAATAATTCCTGCACCTGAAACAAATCATGCTATTGCCGCTGTAATCCGCGAGGCTAAAAAAGCAAAAGAGGAAGCGAAAGAGAAAGTAATCCTGTTTAACTTTTCCGGTCATGGCTTGATGGATTTAACAGGATATGATAAATTCCTTACCGGTCAGTTGCAAAATTATGAGCTTCCTGATGATGTCATAAAAGAGAACCTGAAAGAGATTGCAGGCTATCCTTTGCCCTAGAAAGGGATAAACAGTTTCAGAAATTGCCTGCCGGGGTTGCTAAGTAAGTATTAATATGTTTTTGAGAATTCCCCGAAAATCTGGTCAGCTTTTTCCGGTGTCAGTTCAGATCCCGACTGAATATAAACCCTGTGATAAAGGGTCATAGATTGACTTTTTTCCAGTTTATAGTTTTTGCTCTCCTGTTTCGGATCATATGATTTCTGTCCAAGATTATTGAACGAAAAGAGTCCATAGCCACGCGCATGTGCATAGGCCGGATAACCAGGATTATCGGGATGATCAAAAATACCGAAGGTGATCAGTGTATTGTCCTTTTTTCCTGAGAGAAGCACCCAGTCATTCCTTGTACCCCAGACCGCATCACCTTTCAGACCCTGGCTGGATGTGTACATCCCTGTAACACCGGTATTATCGATTGCTTCAACTGTTGTGGGATTGCCTTTATCATCAGTAAATATCAGCGGCTGGTCCGAGGGCATCTCAAAGGCCCTGTCAACCCTTATGGCAAACATACCCTCTTTATTATCAAGAATTATAACTGGTCCGTTTACTGCTGTCAGTGTTGTAAGATGATCAATCGTTCTGGAACTTTCTGTGGCAGTGAAAATATATTTTGTTTTTTCCACCAGTATGGTATTTCCATCATTATCATCCCAGTCAGCAATCACTGCAAGCACTCCTTTTTTCCCGCTTTCAGCTTTTACTATTTCACTCACAACAATATGTCCGTATTCGTCTTTCCTTTCAGCAGGAATAGCTGATGAGTTATTCCAGAAGTCTGTTCCGTTAATACTCCCGTGATTAAACCATAATCCCACCTGGTGAGGGTGATCAACGCGTTCTCCTTTCCTTGGTTCAAGAGGGAAACCCCTTGTTATAACCGATCCGTTTGGCGCATTGACAGGATAAAGGAAAGGTTTTTCAAAGTACTGCGAATACTGGTAAGAGGTAAATAGTGCATCATCAATAATAATATCTATTCTCTCCTTGTTTTCTATTCTGACCAGTTTTACATCTCTCATATCTGATGTCTGACAGCTCACGGTGATACCTGCTGCAACAATAAAGAAAACCATGGGCAAGACACGTATAACTAAGGTACTGTTTATCAAATACCTGCAATACACTCTATTATAAAAATATTTCATGTTTAACATGATGCGGATTATTAGTTAATAGTCATTCTCCTGTCTTGTCTGGTAAAAATAAATGAATTCCTGCTCATTCCGAAACAAAGTGGATACTATTCCTTTCATAGTTACCATAAAATGTTATTTTTGTTAATGCTCTGAATAATTATGAAAAAGACGATCCTTGTTGATATGGATGGTGTTCTGGCAGATGTTTACAGCCGTTTTTTTGTATTGCACGAGCAGGAATCAAATCAACTTCTTACCGTCAACGATATTGCAGGCAAGCTTGAGGAGGAAGCTTTCCCCAACCAGCGGAAATGGGTTTCAGAACCAGGATTTTTCAGGAGTCTGCCGGTAATGCCAGGCAGTGTGGACGGTCTTAAAAATCTCAATCGTCAATATGATATCATTGTTGTTTCCCTCGCTACAGAATTTCCTAATAGTCTGACTGATAAGATATTCTGGCTCAATGACCATTATCCTTTTATTTCATACCGGCAGGTTATCTTCTGCGGTAATAAAAACATTATCAGGGCTGATATAATGATCGATGACCATCCAAAGAACCTTGACCATTTTGACGGAGAAACACTAATGTTCACACAACCTCATAACATGCTCATGAAGACAAAGCACGAGAGAATTGG
>CAZKWD010000179.1:0-5158 GCA_964556175.1 uncultured Rikenellaceae bacterium | reverse complement strand
GATATCCGTAAGTGCCATTATCTCAACCCCCGCAGATGAAGCTTTCTGCACAAGCTGTTCGACGGACATTGTTCCGTAGCGCAGACTGTAATATGAATGGCAATTTAAATACATGGCTTAACAGCTTAACAGCTTAACGGCTTAACGGCTTAACGGCTTATTTTAATATTGTAGACCATTACGCCATTACGCCATTTCAGTGTCCAAACCCATACATATAGTATCCCCTTAATCTTTTCTCCATCATTTCCTGCTCTTTTGCTGCATTTTCAAGCTGTTTAAGGGCTTTTTCCTCTCTTTCGCTGGTTGTCATCACCCCGGCAGCCCGTATTACCGCATGACGCCCGAAACGCTTTCTGAGCCTGTCCATGGCCATATAGAGGCTCACCTTCTCAGGAGTGTCATCAAACATGTCGAGCTGCTGGACCCCCTGTACCAGGTGGCTGAACCTTACACCGATAAGCCTGATAAGCATTCGTCTCTGGTAGAGCCTGGTAAACAGCTCTTTAGCGATATCTGCAAGCACATGATCGAAAGCTGTATAGGGGATCCTTTTCTGCAGGGTATGAGTATCAAAGTTGGAGTATCTTATTTTCACAGTGACGCAGGAAGTCAGTTTTTCCTGTTTTCTCATATCATAGGCGATCTTTTCCACCATGCTCACCAGCAGCTGGTTAAGCCGTACCATATCGGTGGTGTCCTTTTCAAATGTGTGTTCGGTGCTTATGGATTTTTGCTCCGAATAGCTGATCACGGGAGCGAAATCTATGCCATTGGCTTTTTTCCATACCTCAATACCGTTTTTACCCATCAGTTTTTCGAGCATCTCTGCAGGAATATTACGCAGGGTGTATATGGTTGCTATGCCCATTGACCTCAGCACGTGGTAGGTCTTCGGGCCGATCATCGGTATTTTGTTTATTGAGAGCGGGTCAAGAAAGGGAAGGACTATCTCTTTTTGTACTTCTATCTCTCCATTTGGCTTTGCCTCGCCGGTTGCGATCTTTGAGACGGTCTTGTTGATGGAAAGTCCTGCTGAAACGGGCAGCCCTGTCTCCTTTATTATATACTCGCGCAATTCGTGCGACCATTTACAGCATCCGTAAAAGCGGTCCATGCCGGTGATGTCAATATAATGCTCATCAATCGAAGACTTCTCATAAAGCGGAGACCTATCCGCAATTATAGCGGTTACCATGTTTGAGTAGTTGCTGTATGATTCCATATCGCCCCGTATTATTATTGCATCGGGACACATGATCCTGGCCATCTTCATGGGCATGGCGGAATTCACCCCGTATTTCCTGGCTTCATAGCTGCAGCTTGATACAACACCACGGTCCGACATGCCGCCTATTATCACCGGCTTGCCGGTAAGCCTGCTGTTCCTGAGCCTCTCTACCGATACGAAAAAGGTGTCGAGGTCAAGATGCAGGATGGAACGTTCCATGTTTCCATATCTTTTAACTTTAGTCACTCCAAACTCTAGCTCACTCCAAACTTTTTTCTCAAAATATTTGCATATTCCATAAACATATCCTACTTTTGATTAGAAATTAATCAATTCTATGATTACAATATAATCAATTTTTATTATGTACTTCACTTCCAACATAAAATTTTTAAGAAAAAGAAGGGGCAGGACCCAGGATGAGGTTGCTGCAGTCCTTAACCTTAAACGTTCCACCCTGAGCGGGTATGAGAACGGCGTGGCCCAGCCGGGTATCGAGATACTGGTCTCATTTTCACGGTACTTCAATCTGTCAATCGATACATTGCTGAAGATCGACATAACAAAACTATCGGAGAGCCAGCTTGGAGAGCTCGAAAGGGGCTATGATGCATATGTTAAGGGGAGCAACCTCAGGGTTCTTGCCACAACAGTCGGTACTGATGATGTGGAAAACATTGAGATGGTACCCGAAAAGGCGAAGGCCGGTTATACAACAGGATATGCCGATCCGGAATATATCGAGGAACTGCCCAGGTTCAGGCTTCCTTTTCTTTCTGAAAAGAGAAAATACAGGACATTTCAGCTGAAGGGCGATTCAATGCTGCCGATACCTGACGGCTCATGGGTGACCGGTGAGTTTGTCCAGGACTGGCATGAAATAATAAGCGGAAAGGCCTATATAGTTTTTACGCTGAATGACGGCATTGTATTTAAAGTAGTTGAGAATAACCTGATGAGCGAGGGGAAGCTTGTACTTTATTCACTGAATCCTATATATGAACCTTATGAGATCCA
Source organism: uncultured Rikenellaceae bacterium (assembly GCA_964556175.1). Lineage (GTDB taxonomy): Bacteria > Bacteroidota > Bacteroidia > Bacteroidales > VadinHA17 > LD21. The sequence goes on along the minus strand of CAZKWD010000179.1, from coordinate 2,910 downwards.
TGTCAACGAAGTAAAGGAGTTGTGGAAATTTGTAAACTATATAAGCAGTGAGCTCCCCGAGCCCGTTTTGCCCGAAAAACACCTGATACAGGCAGTTACAACAATGAAAAACGATCTGGAGAGGATAAAGGCCAGGCTGGGGAAGGATATCATAGATATAGAAGAGGTAAAGTGATGATCAAAAAAAAAGAGACTCTGTAGAGAGCCTCTTTTTATTCTTTTTCCGACGGTTATTCCTCCTGGGTCAGACCTATTATCATCTGAACGATCTTTTCATTTTCCGATTCCGGAATCTTTCCTTTATAAATTGCCCTGACAATCCTGTTCTTATCCACAATGACCACACTATAACTGTCTTCGGGCATACCCCATTCCTTCTGGAGCGTGGCATCATAGTCGAAGAGAATGGTAGTGTCATATTTCTTTGCCTTTTTACCGGCAATAAGCCTGATAAGCCCGTTGGGCTTCCATGTCGATTTACAATCAACAATTCCAAAACCCTTGAAGAAATCTTTATTTATCCTCTTGTCGATATCGGCGGCTTTATCGATATAATCGTTAAAAGGATCATTCAGATCCGACTCATCGGGATCGACATAATTGATCTGCAGTACTTTGCCGGGCCAGGAATTCATTGTGAATTCTTGCTTGTCAGCATCGGTAAATGTCCACTCGGGAGCTTTCATGCCTGCTTCAAGTTTGACAGTCTGCCCAAATGTATAGGTTATTGCCACAGAGGCAAACAGGAGTGTGAAAATCAGCTTTTTCATGTTTATCTGTTTATAATTGCAAGCGAAATATATGAATTTTTTATGATAATCAAATTTTATTCCATAATTACCGTTATCATTAATAACTTTGTAGAATAAAATAGAATCCTATTCGAAAGATTTTTTTTAATTAACAGAAATGACAGTAGCCCTTTCATCAAATGCCAGATTCACAAAAAGGGAGGATCTTGTCAATGCACTATCGCATCTGGTGGGAACATTGCTTGCAGTGGCAGGGTTGACTCTGATGGTTATATTTTCTGCAATAAGGGGCAATGCCTGGCATATTGTAAGCAGTTCTGTATTCGGGGCATCCATGATATTTCTTTACCTGTCATCTACCATTACTCACTGGCTTCGTGCGGGGGACGCCAAGGAGAGGTTCTTCATATTTGACAGGTCAGCAATTTTCGTACTTATTGCGGGTACATATACGCCTCTGGCTCTGATAGCGCTTCGTGGTCCTCTTGGCTGGGTAATATTCGGGATCGAGTGGGGCCTCGCAATCATCGGCATTATTCGCCTCCTGATAAAATCGAACAGTTTTGAAACTGGAGTCTCCTATATTGATATTCTGATCTATGTATTAATGGGGTGGCTGGTCGTGATTTTCTCAGGACCTGTTCTGAAATCAGTTCCTCCTATGTGCTATTTATGGATAGTTATCGGAGGTCTTTTCTATACAGTAGGGATAATTTTCTTCAAGGTCACTAAATTCCGGTACCACCATTTTATCTGGCACCTTATGGTAATAGGAGGGAGCCTGTCCCATTTTACCGCGATATTCTTCTATCTGATACTGAAGTAAAGCTTTGGTATTTTACCTGCTTTAATATTCGTTAAGAAAATCATTCAGAGGCTTCATCATTCTTGATCCCCTAAGTACCAGTTCAAAGAAATCATTGCCAGTAACCTCCTTATCTGAGATCATTCTGCTCACCAGATAACTTTTCATTTTCAGCAGTTCAATCAGGGGATGATCTTTAGGGAACCCCTTTGGGGCTGTTTTGAGCTTTTCACCTTCAAGCTGTCCGAAAAACTTCACAAACTCCTTATTTTCAATTATTTTCAGGAATTTGCCGCCCTCCTTATTAATTTTTTCCCTGATCATCTTCAGCCATGGAGTTGGCGGCATATAGGCTCCTCCGGCTATCATACTATTGTTCCCCGGTTCAACATGAACATAGTATCCTGCAAACCTGTCACCATTTTTCTTTCCGCCTCTGACTATAAATGCCCCAAGATGGGATTTGTATAAAGTTTTATCATTGGAGAACCTTATATCACGGTTTATCCTGTAAGTACAACTTGTAGCTTCGAGTCCTTTCAGTATCGTATCAAATGTGCTGATCTCGTTAATGACAGACTGTACAAAAGATTCATACTCCGATTTTGCCTTAAGGTATCTGTTACGGTTCTGATGGAACCACTCCCTGTCATTATGTTTTTTCAGATCGGAAAGAAATTCGAGTGTTGATTTATTTATTAATTTCATTGTGGTGGTTATTTATGTTGCAGGTTGCAGGTTGCATGTTGGATGTTAATGAACTTTAAAGCAAATGTTTACACCTCTTACTCCAAATACGCTCAATAATATAACAATTTTTTTACAAAAATAGCTGAAATAAGTATCTTTATTTTATTTGATTATGAAGATAAAATACCTGATCTTAATCCTGGTAGCCTTTTATGCAGCTGGAAATACCGGGTGCAGCTACAGGAACCCTGTAAACCAAAGAACTGCTTATATCAGGCAGCTTGTTGACACTGTCGGATTTGCGCAATATTCCTGGCAGATGATATAGGTATGGAACGCACAGCTGTCGCAACTGATTGTCACTGGGTTGGATATGCTGCTCTGGGTTGCAGATAATCCCTGCTGATAAATAAGGTTTTGATTTCAGGGATAATATTCTATATTCGTGATTTATTTTAAAAATTATAAACAGATCTGATATGAGCGATAAATTTTCAGTAAGTCCGGCAGGTGAAAAATTCCCATTACCGGAACCCGGTGATTATAAAATAGAATTTGAGAATCTTAAAAAAAGAGTAGAAGAAGAACGGTCAAAGAATCGTGAGATCGTTGTTGTAATGGGAGTAGGATTTGTCGGAGCTGTCATGGCTGCAATAGTGGCCG
>CAZKWD010000178.1:0-5170 GCA_964556175.1 uncultured Rikenellaceae bacterium | reverse complement strand
GCAAGTTTCCGGAAATGAACGGTCATTTCATGGGTGAGACTATCAGGATATTCAATAGTGTACACCTTGGCTTTGCTGTAGATACAGTGCGGGGACTGATGGTACCGGCAGTAAAAAATGCGGATGGAATGGATATGGCACAGTTATCTTTAGAACTAAAATCAGCAGCTGATGCCTGCCGCAAAGGAAACATCGATCCCGAATTGATACAGAGTTCCGCTGCATCATTCACCGTATCTAATCTTGGAAGCTACGGCGTGGAAATGTTCACGCCGGTAATTAACCTGCCCCAGGTGGCGATTCTGGGCATATGTACAATTATTAACAGACCTGCCGACCTCGGAAATAATACATTTGGCTTTATTCCTTATATAGGATTGTCGCTAACATACGATCACAGGGCTGTTGACGGCGGACCGGCAACGTTGTTTCTGCAGGAGATAAAGGGGCAGATAGAGAACTTTAAATATTAGAAGTTGAAGGAAGTTGAATATTTAAAAAGATAATCGTGATTGATTATTTAATTACAAAACCATTATACCATTATACCATTATACCATTAAACCACTAGACCATTAAACATGCCAAAAAACCAGAATATTGACCCGAAGCTTATCAGGAAACCGCAATTCATCGAGTTTGGCAAAATACCTGTAAATCAGTATAATAAGTCAATTGAGGATGAGAAAAAAAATTATAGAAGAGAGGATTTCCTGAGGATTTACCGCGACATGGTCATAATACGCGAATTTGAGACCATGCTCAACCTGATAAAGACAAAGAATGAGTATAACGGAATAACATACAATCATCCGGGTCCTGCCCATCTGTCAATCGGACAGGAGGCATCTGCAGTAGGCATGGCTTACAACCTGGGTGTCGGGGATTTTATTTTCGGATCACACCGGAGCCATGGGGAGATCCTGGCAAAAGGATTGTCTGCAATAAACAGGCTTGATGAGAAAGATCTTTATTCTATAATGAGTAATTATTTTGATGGAGGTACTCTTAAGGTAGTTGAAAAGGGATTCAGCGGAGATACAAGAGATCTTGCTATTCATTTCCTGATTTATGGAGCCCTCGCTGAGATCTTTGCCAGGAAGAATGGCTTCAATAAAGGACTTGGAGGATCAATGCATGCATTCTTTACTCCCTTCGGCATTTATCCCAATAATGCCATTGTGGGAGGCTCGGGGGATATTTCAGTAGGTGCCGCTCTTTATAAGAAGATTAACAGGAAGCCCGGTATTGTTGTGTGTAATATAGGCGATGCCTCTATGGGCTGCGGTCCTGTATGGGAGGGAATCTGTTTTGCAACCATGGACCAGTATAAAACACTATGGGAAGGTGAATACAGGGGCGGATTACCGCTTATATTCAATTTCATGAACAATCTTTATGGTATGGGCGGCCAGACCATGGGAGAGACCATGGGTTATGACATTCTTGCCCGTATCGGAGCCGGTGTAAATCCTGAAATGATGCATGCCGAAAGGATAGACGGCTATAATCCGCTGGCAGTCATTGATGCATTCAGGCGTAAGAAGAAGATCCTGGAAGAAAAGAAAGGTCCCGTATTGCTCGATACTCTCACCTACAGGATCAGTGGCCATTCCCCCTCCGATGCATCTTCTTACAGATCGAAAGAGGAAATAGAAGACTGGCAGAAAGAGGATTCAATTATATCATTTGGTGAATCTCTGATAAAGGCAGGAATTGCAAAACAGGAAATACTGGACAACATAAAAAGTGATACTTCCCGGCTGATTACAAATATTCTGAAACTTGCTACCGATGACAATATTTCACCCGGATTAGATCTGAACAGTGATCCGGATGCGATAGGTAAAATGATGTTCTCAAACAAATCGGCAGACAGGATGGAAGAAGCTGATCCTGAGGTTCTTATGCCGCTGGAAGAGAATCCGAGGGTAAAATCATTAAAGAATAAAGTCAGGTTTTACAAGGACAGTGAAGGAAACACGGTTTCAAAAGCCAGGCTTTACCAGCTTCGCGACGGGATCTTTGAAGCGATAATTGACCGTTTCTATAAAGACCCGACACTTGCTGCCTGGGGTGAAGAGAATCGCGACTGGGGAGGAGCATTTGCTGTTTACAGGGGGCTAACTGAAGCTCTACCCTACCACCGGCTTTTCAACTCACCAATATCAGAAGGCGCTATTGTCGGTACTGCAATAGGCTATGGAATGTGCGGCGGAAGAGTTATTGCCGAGATCATGTATTGCGATTTCCTGGGAAGATCAGGAGATGAAGTGTTCAACCAGCTACCAAAATGGCAGTCGATGAGCGGCAACATTATAAGTATGCCTGTGGTGATAAGGGTTTCGGTGGGATCAAAATACGGAGCACAGCATTCCCAGGACTGGTCATCACTTACAGCACATATTCCCGGACTTAAAGTTGTATTTCCCGCAACTCCTTATGATGCAAAAGGACTAATGAACAGTGCGCTCCAGGGAACAGACCCGGTTATTTACTTTGAGAGCCAGAGGATATATGATGTCGGGGAGATGTTCCACGAAACAGGTGTACCTGAAGGTTACTATGAGATACCGATCGGTGAACCTGATATTAAAAGGAGTGGCGGAGATATCACCATCCTGACAATAGGAGCCACATTATATACTGCATTAAAGGCAGCTGACATGCTTAACCAGAACTGGGGATTCAATGCAGAGGTGATTGACGCAAGGACACTGGTCCCTTTCAACTATCAACCTGTCATTGAATCAGTTAAGAAAACGGGAAGGATTCTGCTGACCAGTGACGCTTCTTCCCGCGGTTCATTTCTTAAAGAGATGGCGCAGACCATCACCGAGATGGCTTTTGATTACCTGGATGCTCCGCCTGTGGTTGTCGGTTCACGTAACTGGATAACACCGGCTTATGAGATGGAAGAGTATTTCTTTCCTCAGCCCGGATGGATAATGGATGCTGTTCATCAGAAGATTTTACCCCTGAAAGGATATAAACCAAAATATGATTTTTCAACTAATAAAGCTATGAAATTAAACAAAGATGGAGTCTGATAGTAGAGTAATAATATTTTAATCTGCATTTCATTGCGACCTATTTAAATCTTTGCGACCTTTGAACTCAATTCTAAAATATCATAAGTAAAGTGTAGAAATGGAAAATATTGTTGAAAATATCAAAAGCAAGGCCGGATTCATCATCGATATGGATGGAGTGATATATCACGGGAATAAATTATTGCCTGGCGTCAATGAGTTTCTTTCATGGATGGAAAATTCAGGGAAAAAATATCTCTTCCTGACAAATGCCAGCGAGAGAACTCCTAAAGAGCTCCATGAAAAGCTTAAAAGACTCGGGATAATTGTCGGTGAGGAACACTTTTATACCAGTGCCCTGGCAACAGCAAGCTTCCTGGCGAGCCAGAAACCGGAAGGAAGCGCATATATTATAGGTGATGCCGGACTTATAAATGCACTGTACAGTGTTGGTTATTCCATTAATAATGTAAATCCCGATTATGTTGTGGTTGGCGACACTCACGGATATAATTTTGAAAAGATACAGGAAGCCGTGAACCTGGTGCTTAATGGCGCCCGGCTGATTGGTACCAATCCTGATATCACAGGACCTATTGAAAACGGTATTGCACCATCAACAAAGGCCCTCATTGCACCTATTGAAATAGCTACAGGCAAGAAGGCCTATTTTGTCGGAAAACCCAATCCGCTGATGATGCGTATTGCATTGAAAAAGCTTGAGGTACAGCGTGAGGAGGCAATTGTTATAGGTGACCGCATGGATACCGATATCAGATGCGGACTTGAATCGGAAATTGATACTCTACTGGTGCTCAGCGGGATAACCAGCAAAGATGATATAGACAGATTTCCATATCGCCCTCGTTATGTTCTGGGAGGAGTGGTTGATCTTGTTTAGAGTTTAGAGTTTAGAGTTCCGAGTTCCGGGTATAAAGTTAGTTTGTAAATTAAGGACATGAAGAAGGATCAAAAATACAAAAAGCAGCGGAAAGAGGTTGCCCGCTTCATGAAACGGCTTTACCGCCAGGGGCTTACAACAACCTCAGGAGGCAATATAAGCTCCCGTATTTCGCAGGACATAATAGTGATAACGCCTTCGGCTACTGACAAAGGCCGGATGGAATGGAAAGAGGTTGGAATAATGTCAATACTTGGCGAAAACCTTACCCCTGACCTCAAACCATCAATTGAACATGTCCTTCATCTTAATATCTATAAAAAGAGAGCCGACGTTGCTGCAATTGTACATGCACATCCTGTATTCGCATCATCATTCACTGCAATGAACTTCCCGATAAATACAAGTCTGACAGCCGAGGCCAGGGCAATATGTGGAGAACCTCACTTTGTCCCTTATGCTTTGATGGGATCGGAAGAACTTGCAGAGATTGCTGCCGGGCATTCAATTGAAGCCGATATCCTGCTTCTTGAAAACCATGGTATCCTTACCACGGGAGAGACACTTTTACAAGCTTTCGACAAGCTTGAAGTTCTTGAAAATGCAGCTAAGATGACATTGATTGTTGATATTAAAGGGAAGAAGAAAATGCTTTCTCCTTCTAGGATACGCGAATTAGACCGGCTTTTCAGGTGATAACAAACATAATCCACAGAATCTCTATCAGATATTTAAACCTGATACCATGACTAAAAATCTCCTGTCCGGTTTTCCACCTTACGAAGAACTGATCAAAAGAATGAATGGTACCAGGGTTCCTGCATTCAGGGAAGCTAACGGGCATATTCATACACCCTATTCATTCAGCGCTTTCGACAGGCTTGAAACAGCCCTGTATATGGCCGATGAAGAAGGAATAGCGGTGCTGGGAATTAACGATTTCCTGGTAACTGACGGATATGAGGCTTTTCACTCATCATGCATCCGTCATAATGTTTTTCCATTGTTCAACATTGAATTCATGTGCCTCCTGAAGAAAGAACAAAAGGATGGAACCAGAATCAATGATCCCAATAATCCCGGAAGAGTATATATAAGCGGTAAAGGAATGGATTATCCATTCAGAGCAAAGAAGTTATACAGATGGCAGTTGCGGAGAATAAGGAGAATGAGCCAGAAGCAGATGAGGTTAATGACAGTTAAACTTAACGAACTGACTACTTCTATAAATCTCTCA
>CAZKWD010000177.1:0-5173 GCA_964556175.1 uncultured Rikenellaceae bacterium | reverse complement strand
TCCTCCATCCACTCATAAACCGGTTTCTGCGGTCCTTCCTTCCTGTACCATACTGCAAGCAATATACCCGAGAAGAAACCAAGCATGTGCGATTCCCATGAAATATTTTTATAAATACCGGGGAAAAGACCCCATACCATTTCACCATACAGGAAGACCACCAGCAGGGATAGTGCTATTAACCTGAAATAGCGGCGTATTAATCCACTGAAGAAGAGAAATGATGCGAGCCCGTAAACAAGTCCGCTGGCTCCTATGTGCCAGGCCTCCCTGCCCCACAGCCACACAAGCAATCCTGTAAGAATATAGGTAATAGAAGATATTTTGATTGCTATCTCCGAATAAAAATAAAACAGAGCGATAGACAGAAGTAAAAGAGGTAACGAGTTGTTTAACAGATGTGTAAAATCGTTATGAATTAATGGTGAAACAATAATTCCGGGCAGACCCTTCAGCGACCGGGGGTAAATCCCAAGATCCGAAAGATCGATCTCAAATAAAATTTCAACGATTTTCACCAGCCACATAAGGAACACGAAGGTTACCGGGATAATCAGGCTCAGGAAAAATTTCTTTCTGTAAAAAGAACCTTCTGTTTTTATTTCAGATATATCTGACATTATTATCATGCAATCGTGCGATCGTGCAATTCTTTTTAATCTCTTCCGGGGAATACGATCCCTGCAGCTTTCCTTATTCTGTCGAGTGTCTTTATCAGGTCAACGCTGAATTTAAGAGGAGCGACAGGGCTTTCAGTAAGTCCCCTGTCAAGGCAATTCATAACCTCTTCTGCTTCCCAGTGATAACCCATGGCTGGGGGACTGAACTGGAATTTCTGGCTTTCAGCACCATGCAATTCCAGGATCACTTTCTGGTTCATATCCCTCCCCCGGGTTACAACAATGGTCCCTTTTTCACAATAGATCTCACATCCAATCCCTTTGCTTGTCCTGAATGAGCTGTAAAGTGAGGCCATCGTGTCATCAGGGTAACTGAATATTACACTAAGCGACTCTTCTGAGCCTGTTTTTCCAAATACAGCATTGGCTTTTACTTCGGATGGAACACCAAGAAACGTCAATGCATCAATTACAGGATAGATACCTATATCGAGCAGTGAACCTCCTCCAAGAGCCAGGTTGAATTTCCTGTTATTTGCATCATAGGGCGGTATAAATGAGAAATAGCCATCAAGGTGTAATATTTTTCCTATAATCCCTGATTGAATAATCTCATGTGCCTTTTTATAGAAAGGCTGAAAGGGAGGCCAGAGAGCTTCCATGAGGAAAAGGTTACGCTGTTTTGCCTCATCGATCATTTCAGTTACCTCCTTTGTGTTCAGCGCAAATGCCTTTTCACAGATTACATGTTTCCCGTTTCTCAGGCAAAGCATCGTATGTTCATGGTGGTGCGAATGAGGAGAGGCTATATAAACAACTTCCAGGTCCGGGTCAGCTGCCAGCTCTTCATAGCTCCCGTAGTATTTCTTAAATCCGTTATCTGAAGCAAACAAATGTGCCCGCTCCAGGTCACGTGAACCAACAGCATATAATTCAGCATTTTCCAGCAGCTTGAGTCCCCTGGTAAATTTCGCTGACATCTTTCCCGGGGCAAGTATACCCCATTTATATTTCTTCATCATTTCAAAATTATCAGCATAAATATAGGGAAATTAGTAACATGTACTCATCCTCCTGCCCCCTTCGTTAGTCTTCATGTACTCACCCCTCCGGCAGCAAGCTGCCGGAGGGGTGAGTACATGTAAATAATAAAAAAATCTCAAAAATTCAAATATTTTAATCTCTATCTCGCATATTATCAGTTATTTAAAAAATATATTTAAATTATTTTAATTTTTTTTACTACTATGTATTGCATGGTATTAATATTTTATTATATCTTTGCATTGTCATGTTGTATGTACGATATAGTAGTAAATAAAATAAAGAACTATGAAAATAACAGTCAGTATCAACCTCGGAGGCTATTCATTCAATATTGATGAAGATGCTTATACCGAATTAAAAAGGTACCTGAAGAACCTGGAGCTTCACTTTGCCGAAGAGGAGAGCTCCTCCGAAATACTTTCCGATATAGAGAGCAGGATGGCGGAGCTTTTTCGCGGTAAGCTGACAGCCTACAAACATGTAATTACAATTGACGATGTAAACCAGGTGATATCCGTACTGGGTACACCTGAAGATATCTCAGACAATGAAAAAAGATCTGCTGGCGATAAATTCTCAACGCCAGGTTACAACAGGATGTACCGCGACCCCGATCGCCGCATTATCGGTGGTGTATGTTCCGGAATGGGCGCATACTGGAATGTCGAACCCTGGCTGGTACGGGTGATCTTCCTCATTCTTGCCATGGTGGGTGGATTGGGGATACTTATTTATCTTATTCTCTACATAGTGTTGCCGGAGGCAAAAACCACCGCACAGAAGATTGAAATGAAGGGAGATCCCGTAAATATTCACAATATCAAGGATTCTGTGAAGCAAGAATTTAACACGGTCACGAAAAAAATGAAGTTGTAAAAGATACAGACCAGGAAGGCTGTTCATGAAGTATAAAATCTAAAAACAATTATTATGGATCTGGAAAACACAAAAGCACAGATGCGCAAGGGGATCCTGGAATACTGTATCCTTTCAGTATTATCACGGAATTCCTGTTATGCAAGCGATATCATCAAGGAACTTAAAGAGGCCAGGGTAATAGTGGTTGAAGGAACCCTCTACCCTCTTCTGACAAGGCAGAAAAATGCCGGTTTACTTAGTTACCGATGGGAAGAATCCCAGCAGGGCCCTCCCCGCAAGTACTATGAACTTACACCCGAAGGCAAAGAATATCTTGCCGGTCTGGATAAATCATGGGATGAGCTTGTCGAATCAGTCAATCTTATCCGTACGAGGAAAAAATCTAAAACCAGCTAAAATTTCAGAGAGATGGAAAAGACAATAAAAATAAATCTCGGCGGAATATTATTCCAGATTGAAGAGGAAGCATACAGAATGCTTCGCGATTACCTGCAGTCTATTGATCATAAGTTCAGAAATGTACCCGGTGGCAATGAGACAATTGAAGATATTGAATCCCGGATAGCAGAGATATTCCAGTCACAGAAAGATCTGTCGGAAGTTATTTCAAAAGAAAATGTTGAAATGATGATCTCAATCATCGGGACACCTGATGAATTCGATCAATATGAAGGAACCGAAAGCGGTTATCAAACCAGCCACCGTGAAAAAAGAATGTACCGAAATCCCGATGATAGGATAATCGGCGGTGTTTGTGGTGGTATCGGAGCCTATCTGAATACTGATCCGGTATGGTTCAGGCTTATTTTTATCATAATGACTCCTGTTTTCCTAATAGGATTGTTTGTTTACCTGGCCCTGTGGATTGCCCTTCCATTAGCAATTTCAGACTCACAGAAAAGGGAGATGCATGGCAGCAACTTCTATAGATCAGGTGCAAATATAACAGGTAAAACTTCCGAATACCCTTATTCCTCAAAGGTTGGAAGCGCATTCAATCAGGTATTCAGAGCGATCGGCAAAGTCCTGTTTATTATTGTACGCATTTTTCTGATTATTATAGGTGTAACTTTTGTCCTTGCCGGATTTACCACTCTGTTCTCATTTATAGTCATTTTCGTTTTCAAATATCCCGGTTCCTTTTCAATAGATGCCGGTGAATTCAATCTGGCTTATCTACCTGACTTTTTGAACTATATTGTCACTCCCGCTATGGTTCCGCTGATGACAGCTCTTATTGTTTTGGTAGTCGCAATACCTTTGCTGGCTATGGTTTACGGTGGTATCAGGCTTATCTTCTGGTTCAAGGTCCGTGATGGGTATATCTGGCTTATCGGACTTGTAGTATGGGTACTCTGTGTGGCATCACTTGCTATCATCTCCTTTAATGAAGGTGTCAGTTATGCCGAGAGGGGAAAAACGAGATCCCTTGAATATTTTGGTCCCACACCCGACACCCTTTACATCATGTCAGGGCAAAAAATATCAGATCTCCATGCTGATAAAGAGATCGCCGTCTCAGACAATTACTACAGGATCTATATTGATGATAATAACAATCTTGTATATATCAGGTCACGTCTTGATATCTCAAATGCCGATAATGATGCAACCAGTGTTGAAATTAAAAGACAATCATCGGGGACCAGCAGGCTTGATGCCATTGATAACGCAGAGAGATTAAAGTACAATTTCACAATTAAAGGCGATACATTACTACTAGACGAATTCTTCATGATCCCGCCAGATACCAAATGGTCATTTGACGAAGTCGGCGTAAAGATTTTCGCCCCGGAGGGGACTATAATCTGCATGGATAAAACTGTTGAAAGAATGTATCATTCATATTATGATTATGACTTTGTTACTGATACTGAGAACAGGTATTGGAGAATGACAGAGGATGGGTTTGATTATATTAAGCCGCGATACAGAAACAAATAAGAACTTCCTGGTTTTCATTCCTTTATTTTAAATTGAGATCCGGCTCCTGTATTATGCCGGATCTCTTGTTTTAAGTTAATGATATGTTAAACTTTATTAAATGATGCTGCAGATCTGAACCATTTTTTATCTTGGGTCCCATTCAAAAATAACCAACTAACCAGCCATGAAAAGAATTGTTATTTTTCTTGCCGTCATTCTATTTGCACTTCCTTTGTTGTCACAGGAAACAACTTCACAATCAGATACACTGCGAAAAGATGCCCTCAATGTATATATGGAATCAAGCGATTTCATAAGGAAAGAGATCCCTTTTGTAAACTATGTAAGGGATATTAAAGATGCAGGAGTATATATCATTTCAACAAGCCAGAATACAGGTTCGGGAGGGAAGGAATATTCATATTTTTTTGTTGGACAGGGAAAATATGAAGGCATGCGTGATACTTTATCATTTGTAACTACTCCGGATGAAACCGCCGAAGGGAAAAGAGAAAAAGAGGTTAATGTCCTGAAGATGGGTTTGATGCATTATGTGGCAAAAACACCTCTTTCAAAATATATGAAAATTTCATTCAGCGAACCCATGAAGGAAACTGTATCGACAGATAAATGGGACAGCTGGGTTTTCAGGTCTTCAGTTAATGGTTTTCTTCAGGGTCAGAAAACCTATAAATCATATT
>CAZKWD010000176.1:0-5237 GCA_964556175.1 uncultured Rikenellaceae bacterium | reverse complement strand
CATTTCCTCCCGGAGAGGTGCCAATTCGTACATTGTAGCTCATTCCATCAGCAGGAGTGGCATCACCGGTTACCTGGTCCCATTGAAGATTTACGGATGTATCATCGGAAGTTGTCGACAATCCTGTTGGTGCTGCCGGGGCACTATTTGATGTGCCGGAAGCATTCTTATAGATTTTAGTTACATAACCACTTCCTGTATCTCCTGATAATAATATGTCTAGTTTCCCGTCATTGTCATAATCAACCCAGGCTACTGAACTATTGTAAACAGCTGTCAGAACTTCACCCGTTTGTTCAGTAAAGGTATTATTGCCATTATTTTTGTATACTTTAGCGACTGATTCTTCAGAACCCCACCCTGTCAATAAAATATCCAGGTACCCGTCATTATCATAGTCACCCCAGGCTACAGAACTTACGTCTACACCTGTTAATTCAATCCCGGTTTGTTCTGTGAAACTGTTATCTCCATTGTTGCGATAGATTTTTGATATCCGATTGTCACCATCCCATCCGGTCAATAAAATATCAAGGAAACCATCATTATCGTAATCGCCCCATGCCACTGAACCATCATGAATTCCGTGAAGATTTATACTGGTTTGTTCAGAAAAGGTATTGTTACCATTATTTCTGTAAATAATTGAATTTCCCCACCCTGTCAATAAAATATCAAGATCACCGTCCCTGTCGTAATCACCCCAGGCTGCAGAACTTTGATCTACACTTCTGAGGCTTATTCCAGATTGATATGTAAAGGTATTATCTCCATTGTTGCTGTAAATTTTTGAAAGTCCACTTCCTGATAAAAAAATGTCCTGATCTCCATCATTGTCGTAATCTACCCACGCAACCGAGCTGCTGCTAACACCTTGCAATACTATGCTTGTTTGCTCTGTAAAAGTATTATTCCCATTATTATGGTATACTTTTGAGACCGGCCCGGAACCACTATTTCCTGTCAACAGGATATCCGGATAGCCATCATTATCATAATCACCCCAGGCAACCGAGCTGTTATTTACTCCTTCCAGGACTATGCTGATTTGTTCATTAAATGTATTGCTGCCCTCGTTGAGGTATATCTTAGAAATCCCGTCTCCGGTCACCAAAACATCCAGGTCACCATCCCTGTCGTAATCACACCAGGCGACCGAACCATCAGTAACGCCCTGTAATGTTATATCTGTTTGTTCAAGAAAAGTTTGAGGATACAGGTTAAGTGCAAATAATAAAAGAGCTGATTGTAATAAAAGTCTTTTTGAAAGATTATTTCTCATTAAGATATGCAGGCTTATGTAAGAATGAAAAACTGCATAATTTACATAGATTTAGTAATGTACACAAGTTTTTTTCAACTTGTTTGATTAGTGTAAAGAATGAAGGGATGAAGGGGTAGTATCCAGGGATTATTAGATGATTAGCAGGTAGCTGGCAGTTGGCAAAACCTGCAGATTGTTATTTAAGATTCTTAATAAATTCGGTAATCCCATACTCATTCCTGGCAATATCAGTGATAAGCCAGCCCGAATTCAATTCATTACGGTTGAATTCCTTTACCTTGAGATACCACCCCGGGATATCAATGATATGATACACAACCTCTTCAACATATTCGTATTTTATTATTCCCGCCTTGATATAGTAGAAGAAAAGAGTAAGGAAATCAGGCTCGTAATCCTGTGAGGCGTAATACTGAAGGTAGTCGGTATCTTCAAGAGCTCTTTTAAGGTTAATAAAATCAGTTTCATTGCTTGAGGGTGGAATGAAACGAACCATTGAGGTGTCGGTTTTAAAAATATTCAGGATATCACCTTTGGCTGAGCGCAGAACCCACTTTACCGAATTATTACCCACTATCTCCTGAACCAGGAAAAGCCTTATTTGTTGGGGGTCTCCCTTATATATCACCCTGGCCCTGGCTTCAGCGATGATTCCCGGGGAATATTTATATAGTAAAATGTTCTTTTTAATTACTTCTTCAACAAACTCCTCTTTAATCCTGATGTAAGCTTCGGAGTACTCTTTTTCTGAAGGCTGAATGCGGGGATCATTAAGGTCAAATAAAAGCGGGATCATTCTTTCGCGCGGCATCCTGGCCTTAAAAACTGAGTCGGCAGTATTACCATCGAAATCGGTCTTCAGGTTGAACCTGTCGGCAAATTCGTTGAACTGTTTGATTCTGGCGACAAAAATATCTTCCCGTTCTTTCTGCTGGTTTGTAAGCACCTGTGAAAAGAGAGAGCTGCCGGTAAAAAATACCACGCATACGAGGATAGAACCCCGGCGCAGTTTTCTTTTGAAGAAGTGATATGACATCAGGAAACAGAGCTTTTGGTTTCTGCGGCTTTAATATCACCCAGGAATATTTTCCATCTCTTTTCCTTGAAAAAGGTATCTTCGACAATATCTATTATTATTTCCACCTCTTTTTTGGTGATATCAGTGTAGATAATATTGTCGTCGCTGAAGCCTGTAAATTCCTGGATTATGGTAGCCGTCGAGTAATATTTACCATCGGGACCTTTTGTAAATTCACGTATATAAGCGATATCATAAAATTTGATAACTACCTTGGTATAAGGCAGTGATTTGAGCCTGGCCAGGTATTTTTCCATGGGCCGGTTAACCTTGTGTACCGATCCGTCCGGGAGAATTGTTGAAATTTCCATCTCGGCTCCCTTATAGAAGAGCTTCAGAGCCTCTTTTTCGGCCATATTACGCTTTTCAGCAGGCTCATCCTTGTTTCCCAGTGTAACAATATATTGCTGAAATTCCTCAACTTTTTGCTTGGTTTGTTCCTTAAATACCTCTATATCGGCATCGCTCAGATTGATTTCATCAGTGATTTTTGCCTGTTTACTGGTTACGGCAGTTTTCGTTTCCTGTCCTGTAACCCAGAGACTTACAGACAATATCACTCCTGTTATTAAGATTTTTTTAAGCATATAATCCGTTGTTTTCCTATACTACTACAATTTGTATGCTAAACTTATTCTGAGGCCGAAATTTTTGATTTTTGTCGGCTGATGAGAGTATTCTTTACCAAAAATATCGATATAGGTATTTTTGTCACTGAGGATATCTGAAAGGCCTATAATAACCTCGGGACCAAATGTGATTGAAGAATAATATCCGAGAGGGATATTAATACCTGCTGAGCCGTAGAATGCAAGGTTAAAACCTTTTATTTTCATGGTACCTGTTTCGTCAATTACATCCCTGTCATAAAAGCCCAGTTCAGTCCAGTCTTTATATGGAATATAAGTATCATCAGGATAGTAACCTGTAAATTTATAGCTGCCTGTTGTTTTATATGTTGCTTTCTGTGGGACAGATATCTTAACTCCGCTTTCTACAAAAAATCCAAACTTACCGGGTTTGCCGCTTGTATAATTAGCAAGAAGAGGGAGTGTCACATAATTGATATTGACCAGTGAATCATAATCAGCTGTTATAATTTTATAATAAGTTATACTATTAGCATCAGCAGAAAGGACATTATCGGTAAATTCCCCGCCAAGGTTGAAATTTGCCGAATATCTATTAAACTCCAGACCGCTTCGTACGGCAATATTATCGGTAAAATAGTAACTTACACCAATGGCGCTGATAAAACCGTAAAGAGGAGAAACGTTCCATGAATGGCTATTCTGGGTAAGAGAGAGTGTTTCAATATCTTTATTGTTAATACTGGTAATTCCGAATGAACCTATCAATGACATGCCAAATCCCTTCCTGGTTACCGGTCTGATTATTATCTGTGGAAGCTGATCAGTACCTGTTTCTGAGGCGGCCTCATAGAAATCGACAGCAGAGATGTCAACACTTTTTATGTGAAAATCGGAAAATGTTTTTCCGACAGCGGTAAAGGAGATATTGAAAACCAGAGGAAACATTTCCCTGAAGGCATCCTTGCCTTTATAACTTCCGGAAAAAAATTTATTGGCATCGGTATAAGTGTAATAGGTTCCATCCTCTGCCTTCATTACCTTACCAAATTTTGCCGAATCGATATTTATTGAAAGATTCTTTATCCCGTTAGGATAATCTGCGATATAGTTCGCCAGATAATCGGCAACTGAAATAAGATTGGACTCCGGATCAGGTGCTATATCGTTATAGATCCTGGTATCGCTCAAAGGGAACAGATTCAGGAAGCTCTCTTTATAGAATTCCTTGTCTTCAACTGTCTCCTGGGGATCACCAATCAGTGCAAGAAAATTGGTATAATCCTGTAGGATAGTTTTAATAGCGCTCTGGATCTTTGCAAGATCCTCTTCATCGAATTCTTCAGCGTTAACCTCCCTGAGCGCCTGGGTATAGTCAATCACAAAGTTTGATGCAGCGCTTCTTACCCCTACAATCCTGAAATTACCCGGTGATTTGTTTTCCATGCCGAAAGCAATCCGGAATGTGAGATCCTCCACATTCTGATTAAGTATCTGGTTCAGATAGTTACCGTTTATCGATTTTTTAACAAGAATGTCGATAGAAAAGATATTATCCTCATGGGTCATTATTTCGCTTACCCTGGCGTTGGCAAGATCGAGATTGATTGTTATTCCATCCGGGTACCATAGAATAATATTGTTAGTATAAGTCTCAGCTTCGTAAAATTCACTAAGATTATGAGCAGGATCAAGGTCATTATAGATCAGGACCTGTCTGTTCACGAAAAGTTCCAGAAAACCCTCTCCATTGCTTCTGGCCTTTTCGATATCACTGACAATGTTTTCACCCATCTGGTTTGTAATTACCTGATAATCCTCAAGCACCTTAACTGCATTTGTATAAATTATCGATTTTTCCTTTACCGAAAATTCAACTTCAGCTTTTAATATGGGTCCAAGAACAATAAATAATAAAAAGGTTAGAAGTACAGATCGTTTCATCTTTCACAAAAATTAATCGATTATAATTCTTCTGACCGTAGTTTGTTTATTTAAATCAAAGATAATCAAATAATAACCTTTTGGTTGCCCGCTAATATTTAACTCAGTTGAAAAATGAACTGAGGTTTTCTCAAACATAAAGTTATACAATTCTTTCCCATCCTGACTAATAATTTTGATTAAAAGATCACCTATAACCTCATTATCAATTTCAACAATAATGATACCATTAGTCGGGTTCGGATAGATCTTCAGTCCTTCAAAAGGATCAACATCATCAATCCCGACATCGCCTGTTGGTATGGTAACAATGTCACTACGTGTAAAGCATCCCAGTTCA
>CAZKWD010000175.1:0-5239 GCA_964556175.1 uncultured Rikenellaceae bacterium | reverse complement strand
ATCAATGCAATCTCTCTGTGAAGATACCCTTCAAGCAGATAAAGATTTAAAACAACTCTTGACTTATCTGGCAATGACTTAATACTGTTATGAATAACCTCCATCGGGATATCAGGAAGATCATCATCCTCAGAATCGGTATCATCAATTTGTATCGTATCCATATCAACAAATTGTATTTTCTTATTTCGGATATGATTTATAGAATTATTTATAACAATACGCTTTAACCATGTTCCGAATGAAGCTTCTCCTCTGAACCCTTCAATGCCTGAAAAAGCACTTATGAACGATTCCTGAATAATATCTTCCGCATCATTCTTATTGACCACCATTCTTATACATGTGTTATACATCGCCGGCAGGTACATACTGTATAACCTGTACATTGCCTTTTGATCGCCCCGACAAGCTTTCTCAATGAGTTTGTTATTAATATCAATTGTTACGGTTTCCAAATCCGGATTTCTATTTAAATGACACAGAAAAATCAAAAAGCTGGAATAATTTAGAATAAATTTATTAGTTACAATAATACTTCTGATCGGATACTTTTGTTAATTTGCTTTTTTACAACGATATAGATAAATTTATACAATGATTTCGAATTAAATAATATAATTAAAAAACTTAAATATGTCAGAATCAAAATTCTATCATTTTACAATCAAGGGATTTTTTTACGGAGTCGAGTCAGCAGAACAAGCTATTGAATCATTAAAAGATGGCGGATTTATATGGCTGGATTATTTTAATCCCGGGAAAGAAGAGCTTTATAGTCTGGTCGATACGATGGGAATTCATCCTCTCTCTGTGGAAGACTGTTTGGATAACACCCAGTTGCAAAAGATTGAACATTTTACAGGTAATTCCTTTATTATATTCAATACTTTTTCATACAGGGATAAAATCTTCTCTATTGATGAGGTTGACATTTTCATAGGAAATAACTATCTTATTACAGTTAGCGGCGTTAATTCCGAAGGACGAAAACCACTGAAAAATATTGTTCAAATTGTCGAAAACGATCCCGGACTGGCAAAAAAAGGTCCTGCTTTTCTTATGCATATAGTTCTCGACTATATTGTTGATGAAAAACTTCAGGAGTTTGAGTCCCTCGAAGATGAACTGGAAGAAGCAGAAAATGAAATTCTGGATAATACCGCCACATTTCAGCCAACCAATCTGATAAGATTAAAAAAATACCTTGTTACTCTGCGAAAAGGTATTTTTCATGAAAGAGAGATCCTTGTAAAGATTTCGAGAAGAGATTGTCCGTTTATTCCGGAAAGTGCAATTGTTCATTACCGCGATATTTATGATCACCTCACCAAATTTTTTGAGCTGACTGAGACCAATCGTGAAATTGTGACCAGTCTTATGGAATTGTATTCTTCCCTTCTGAACAACCAGATGACTAAAGTATCAAATGAAACAAATACCTCTGTAAGAAGACTCACTCTTATTGCTACAGTCTTTATGCCGTTGACACTGATTGCCAGTATCGGAGGAATGTCGGAATGGACAATGCTAACCGGTGCCTCAAACTGGAAAATAGCCTATCCCTTATTTCTGCTTGGATTAACAGTCATAGGTATTATAAACTATTATCTTATCAGGAGAGTTGAAAAAGGAGATCTGTTGAAGCGATACAGGTTTACTAAAAAACAATAGATTATCTCGTAAATATTAACAAAAGTAGTCTTGTCCGTCAATTCCAGATTTATTCAGGATCGACCAGATTATCGGGCAGGGACATTTCATCGTAGATATTGAGTATCTCTTCCCTGAATTCAGGAGGTGCATCTAATTCCCCCCATGCAGTAGATGTTTGCCATAATCCATCGTATGCCAGATCATGAAATGAACGGATAATGTGTGGAATATCTTTCTCCGTTAATATCTCATCCAGAAGATTTGCTTCAACAGCATTTCTTATAACAAGGATTCTGACAGTGTTTTTCATTTCACCCGATTTTCAGTAAAGGTAAGATAATAACGTACCCACATCCATCCTAAAAGAGGTCACGGCATTACCATCTCTATTCTCAGCTTGGCAATATAATCACTGATCTTGTTCAGGGTCTCCACTGTAACATCCATTTTAGCTCCTGAAGAGCGCAGAACCTGTTTTGCCGTGTCAATCTCAAGATCCCCTTTTTCGAAATAGATCTCGAAGGTATCAAAATAATTTTTCAGGTATTTCAGCTTTTTTGTATAGTATACTACAACGGGATCGTCGTAATAGTTTTTCATGAAGCTTAAAAGAGATGTAAGGGTATATTTTTGTTCCGCGATTCTCTGAACGACCTCAGCATCGGGATTTAACGGATTATAAACCAGTTGTGTTGCTATGAACATAGCCTCGACCCATCCCCCCATTATCATTAGTCCCGCGGTGCTTTCCCTGCCGCTTTGCCGGAGGTGATCTTCAATATCAGTGTAGGCATTTTTCATCAGGATGGTGATAGTGTCCGGGTCGGCCATGTCGGCCTGTACTCTTTTTATAGGGTCGGTGAGCATTTGATCCGGTATGCCGAGCTTATTGCTCATTTTCCTGATAGTAACCATATAATCAATAACCTCCTGGCCGAAGCCGAACATCTTCAGATAACCGAAATCAACTCCATAGATACCTGTATTTATTGCTGCCTGCGAATTACTGAGATAAAGATCCCCGTTTGAAACAGGATTAAGAGTTGCATCATTATAGGGTACGGCAAGCCTGTTAAAAATAACACTGACCTCCATTGGAGTGAGAAGTCCGTAATATGTCTCATTTTTAGTATTAATGTCTGCTGTCGCTGTTGAATCGGAACCATAAGTGGAAAAACCAGGAACAAAAGTGTCTTTTTCAGGAGCTTTGGGCTTACAGGAAAAGAGGACTAAAAGTATTATAATAAACAGTGAAGAAGGAAAGCTTTTCATAACAGGAAGTTTGAAATCAAAATTAATAATTATCACAATACAATCCTATTTCCCAACTTCTCCGAGATCATCCTTAATGCAACCTTCAGGTTCTGGTCTTTTTTCTGAAGAGCAAGAATTCTCTCTGTATCGCCGGTTTTTGCTGCCTCTTTAAGTTGAGTCATTATTTCCTTAAGCCTGCTTTGGATCTTGTCGCTTTTGAATTTAAGCACGGCATCAGGGACAATATCTTTTATCTTCATATCCTCAGTTTCAACATATGTCTGCTTATTTTCCCATATTCTGCTAAGAATATGAGGCTCGGAAAGAAGATCAGCAGAGGATCTTGAGATTGCGGGATCCTCGTGTTTAACGAAATATTTATCTCCGGGGAATATACCCTGCTCAGTATGGAACCTGAATTCTTCAAAGATCTTTTGCCAGGTGTCGTAATCAAATAGCAAGTCATCGGAAATAATCTCGCTGACAATATAATCCGATACGGTGGTTACTTCTTCCTGTCCATCCTCGCTGCGTATTTTTCTTTCAAACTCGGTGCTACCGAATTTCAGTAAGAGTCTTATTACCTCTTTTTCAGAATAATAGGTTACGACATCCTGTTTTACGGGTTTTGGTATTACCGGTGGAGGAACGGGAAGATCCTCCGGTCCGGGGTATTTATTCCTGCTTTGGAACGAAGCCTGCTGCCGCAGTTTGTTGACTTCATGGTAGAGTACCTCTTCGGTGATCTCAAGACGGGTACTGCATTCTTTTATATAGACGGTCCTGGTTATTGTTTCGGGTATTACGGCGATGGATCTGACTATGTCACGGATAAGGTTGGCTTTACGCACCGGGTCATCACTGGCCTCTTCGAGAAGAAGTTCTGTTTTGAAGTGAATAAAATCCCTCTCCTTATCTTTAAGGTATTTCAGGAATTCTTCATTACTTACTTTTTTTGAATATGAATCAGGATCCTCACCGTCGGGAAGAAGGACTATCCTGACATTCATTCCCTCCTCAAGTACAATGTCTATGCCCCGTATCGAAGCTTTTATTCCTGCAGGATCACCGTCAAAAAGAATTGTAATGTTTTGTGTGAAGCGTTTGATTAAGCGTACCTGCTCCTGGGTGAGCGAGGTGCCTGATGAGGCAACCACATTTTCGATACCTGCCTCGTGAAGCGACATTACATCGGTATAACCTTCAACAAGATAGCACCTGTCTTCTTTGCTGATTGCTTTCCGTGACTGGAATATTCCATAAACAATACGGCTTTTATGGTAGATCTCCGATTCGGGTGAGTTTACATACTTTGCTGTTTTTACATCCGATTTCAATATCCTTCCGCCAAAACCGAGAACCTGTCCCGACAGGGAATGTATTGGAAACATCACCCTGCCGCTGAACCTGTCAAAAACACGTTCTTCATGCTGGATGGAAAGGCCCGTCTTAATCAGAAAATCCTGCTTATAGCCGTCATCAAGTGCCTGTCTTGTAAAGGCATCACGTTTTTCAAAACTGTATCCTATTTCAAATTTCTTAAGAGTATTCTGCTGAAAGCCCCTTTCCCTGAAATAAGAGAGACCCACCGAAATACCCTCATCGCTCTGAAAAAGGTTTTCGGAAAATTGTCGTGCAGCATAAGCAGTCAGGATCAGGAGGCTCTCCCGCTCATTCTGCTTTTCCAGCTCTTCGGGTGAAAGCTCTTTTTCAACGACTTCAATATGATATTTGCGAGCCAGGTATTTGAGTGCTTCGGGATAGGAGAGATGCTCGTGCTCCATGATGAAATTGACCGCGTTCCCTGCTTTTCCGCATCCAAAGCATTTGAATATCTCCTTCGAGGGTGAAACTGTGAATGAAGGTGTTTTCTCATTATGGAAAGGACAGAGGCCCAGGTAATTAACACCACGTTTTTTCAGCGGAACAAACTCCTGGATAACATCAACGATCTGGGCAGCATCGAGGATCTTTTCTATCGTGGAACGGTCGATCATTTTTCAAAGATATTCAGAAAAATGAGGATTCTGGTTTATTGGTTTGGATAAAATATGAATAGGAGTAAAGAGAGCGGGAATGGGAGAGTGCGAGAGAGCGAGAAAAAATAGAACAGGAACAATGGAATAGTTTAAATTCCAAAACTCCATTTTTCCGGGTGCTTTAGCATATTTACCAACATCCCGATAATTTTTTCAATCTCGCCCTCCCGCCCTCCCGCCCTCTCTCCCTCGTTCTATCATTTTTCACTAACTTTATTTTCAAAGTGCAATCTAATATGAAGAAACTGGTAATCCTCACCGGTGCCGGCATGAGCTCTGAAAGCGGAATC
>CAZKWD010000174.1:3758-5242 GCA_964556175.1 uncultured Rikenellaceae bacterium | reverse complement strand
CAATTTGGTAATACCGGTTCTGATAATCATTATTATCTGCAAAATCCCGGTAAAAAAACATATTACTGTAGTGTTCAGGCTATCGATAACGGATTTAAAGCAGGTCCATTTCCAGAAGAACAATCTATCACCTTTACGTCATCTATTCAGGCTTCCCTGGTTGCTGCCGACAGTATACGTGCGTCAGATTTGAGACTGCTATGGACACGAGGAAACGGATCAGCATGTGTGGTTTTTGCCTGTAAAGCCGATACTGCTACTGCTACACCCGTCGACGGTACTTCATATACTGCTAATCCTGTATTTGGAAGCGGCTCTCAGATTGGCACAACCGGATGGTTCTGTGTTTACGACGGGACCGGAAATTCAGTCAAGATAACCGGACTGGAACCGTTGACTACTTATGTTTTCCACGTGATTGAATACGAGGCCGGACCTACATACTATTCCCAGACCGGACAGGATAATCCTTTAGCTGTAAAAACTTCATTGTTCTCTGAAAAGACAAACATATTCCTACCAGGAGTCAACAATGGTTCCGGATCATGGGGAGATTACGATAATGATGGAGACCTGGATATTCTGCTGATCGGGAAAAAATCAGACGGTAATCGTATATCAAAAATTTACAGGAATGATGGCAGTGATATCTTCACTGAACAGATTGGAATAAACATTACAGGAGTGACTAATAGTTCCGCTGCCTGGGGAGACTACGATAATGATGGAGATCTAGATATCCTGTTAACTGGAGATGCTGAAACAACACCTGTCTCCAGGATTTATAGCAATAATGATGATAATACTTTTACTGAACAAAACAATATTTCCCTGCCTGGTGTCCAAGGTAGTTCAGTAGCATGGGGAGATTATGATAATGATGGTATGCTTGATATATTATTAACCGGGTCTACCGGTGAAATGGGGATATCAAAAATCTATAAAAACTATGGTAACAATACTTTTATAGAACAAAAACAAATTAACCTCCAGGGATTAGCAGGTGGTGAGGTTGCATGGGGAGATTACGACAATGATGGAGATCTTGATATTCTCTTAACCGGATGGGATAACGCAAGAATTTACAGGAATAATGGTGATAATACATTTACTGACCAGACTGAAATATACCTGAGAGGACTTAATGAGGGATCAATTGCCTGGGGTGATTATGACAATGATGGTGACCTGGATATTTTATACAGCAGTAATGGTGTTTCACTAATATACCGCAATAATGGTGAAAATAATTTTGAAGAGCAGAATGATATTGTACTTCAAGGTCTTCACAGGACATCAGCAGTCTGGGGGGACTATGATAATGATGGAAACCTTGATATATTGCTTACAGGCAGAAATGATAATTGGATACCTGTTTCAAAAATTTACAGAAATAATGCCGATAATACCTTTTCTGAAGAAGCTGAAATATCACTTACTGGTGTTGCTGACGGTTCGGCAGCATGGGGAGATTACAATAATGA
>CAZKWD010000174.1:0-3658 GCA_964556175.1 uncultured Rikenellaceae bacterium | reverse complement strand
ACAATGTTCATTTTAAAGAATCCTAAGAAAATCACATATTACTGTAGCGTTCAGGCAATTGATAATGGATTTTTCTCTGGAGTCTTTTCATCAGAACAGACTATTACATATACATATTCATTACAGGCTTCACAGGTTGTTCCCAGTAATATTCAGGGATCAACTCTTAACCTTTACTGGAGCAGGGGTAATGGTTCTGCATGCGTGGTATTTGCCAAAAAAGGGAATGATGGCTCCGTTACTCCTGTTGATGGAACTACCTACATAGCTGATCAGCAATTTGGTTCCGGTTCACAAATTAGTACAACCGGCTGGTATTGTGTTTACAATGGAACAGATAACAAAGTGAATATAAAAGGCCTGGAAGCCTTAACAGACTATATCTTTCATGTTGTGGAATATGATGAAGGACCTGTATACTATACCGGAACAGGACAATCTAATCCATCGGTTGCAAAAACCGGATTATTTGATGAGCAAACCGGAATAGTAATTCCAGGACTTACTAATAGATCTGCCGCATGGGGTGATTATGATAATGATGGTGATCTTGACCTTCTGATTACAGGTTACTCTTCATCCGGAAATATTTCCAGGATATACCGTAACGATGGCAGTAACATTTTTACCGAACAAGCCAGTATCATACTACAGGGAGTCTCGGAAGGATCAGTTGCATGGGGCGATTACGATAACGATGGAGATATTGATATCCTGTTGACTGGAAGCGGACACTCAATAATATACAGGAACAATGGAGATAATACTTTCTCGGAGCAAACAGGAATAACACTAATAAATGTCCAGAAAAGTTGCGCAGCCTGGGGAGATTATAATAACGATGGTTATCTTGATATACTGCTTACGGGATATAGTTCATTAGGTTATATTGCCAGGGTATACAAAAATAATGGTGATAATACCTTTACTGAACAAACCGGTATTGCCCTGCAGGGAGTATCAATTGGTTCAGCAGCATGGGGAGATTATGATAATGATTATGACCTGGATATTCTATTGACAGGCAACACAGACGGTTCCGCATCAGGTGCAATATCTAAAATATTCCGGAACAATGGAGATAATAGTTATACAGAACAAACTGAAATAACTCTGCAAGGTGTAAATCGAAGTTCTGCAACATGGAGTGACTATGATAATGATGGTGATCTGGATATTCTGATAACAGGGAATTCAACAATTGGATTGATCGCCAGGATATACCGGAATAACGGTGACTATACTTTTACGTATCAACCCGGCTTATCATTTTATGGAGTAGTTTCAGGTTCATCAGCCTGGGCAGATTTTGATAGCGATGGTAATTCTGACATTATACTCACAGGAACAGTAAACTGGGAATCATCAGGTGCAATAACTAAATTCTACCATAACAATGGTGATAATTCCTTTACTGAGTTGACCGAGATTGTTCTCCCTGGAGTTTACCAGAGTTCTGTTGAAGCAGGTGATTATGATAAAGATGGCAATCTTGACATTTTCTTATCTGGTACCAATACTGATGGTAACCCGATGTCAGCTATCTACAGGAATTTTAGTTCGGTAACAAATAATCCTCCTGCAGCACCTTCAGGATTAGAAGCAACTGGTGATGAAACATCAATAACATTTAGCTGGAATATGGTTACAGACGATATTACTCCTCGCAGAGGTATTGGCTATAATGTGCGGATTGGTACTACTCCCGGAGGTAGTGATGTGGTTTCTCCAATGGCGATTTCCTCAGGATCACGCTTGATCCCAGGTCCTGGAAATGTCGGTTCTGATACTGTTTTCGTATTTAAAGCACCTGAAAAAACAACATATTACTGGAGTGTCCAGGCAATTGACAATGGATTTAATCCGGGAATCTTCTCTCCCGAACAATTATACACATATACAATATGTGTTCAGGCTTCCCAGGTAATCGCAAGTTCAGTTGAAGGAACAAATATAGATCTTACCTGGACCCGGGGAAATGGTTCTGCATGTGTCGTATTTGCAAAGAAAGCTGATAATGGTTCAGCTTTACCTGTTGACGGGGAAACATATATAACCGATGAGAATTTTGGCATCGGAACACAAATCGGTACAAGCGGATGGTATTGTGTTTATAATGGTACAGATAATAACGTAAATGTCACTGGACTGGAACCGCTTACTTACTATACATTCCATGTGATTGAATACGATCCGGGACCAATTTATGATACCAGAACAAGCTCTGAAAATCCACTGGCAATTGAGACCGGACTGTTTGATGAACAAACAGGAGTAATCCTCAGGGGTGTTTCCCAGGGTTCAGTTGCATGGGGCGATTATGACAATGATGAATATTCAGATATTCTGATAACCGGAAGCGGATATGCAAAGATTTACCACAATAACGGTAATAGCACATTTACAGAGACCATATCATTGACAGGTGTATTCAATAGCTCAACAGCCTGGGGAGATTACGATAATGACGGTGATCTGGACATTATTCTGACCGGGAGCACTTCTTCAAGGATATACCGTAACGATGGCAGCAACATATTTACTGAACAGACATCAGCAGGTCTCCCGGGAGTCTCCTATGGCTCAACTGCCTGGGGAGATTACGATAATGATGGAGACCTTGATATCATTCTGACCGGAAGATTAAGTTCAGGGAATGGTATTGCAAGAATTTACAACAATAACGGAAATAACACTTTCTCAGAACAGCCATGGATTTCCCTCCCGCCGGTATATTACAGCTCAGTAGCCTGGGGTGATTACGATAATGATGGCTTCTTAGATTTACTTATTACAGGTACTATAGATGGTTCATCTTCAGGAGCTATATCAAAGATATACAGGAATAACGGGAATAACAGCTTTACTGAACAGGCTGGTATAATTTTGCCGGGAGTATTTTACAGCTCTGCAGATTGGTTCGATTATGATTCAGATGGTGATAAGGATATTATTTTAACAGGCACAACCGGTGGATCTGCCGCATCAGCCATTTCAAAAATCTACCGCAATAATGGAGAAAACAGCTTTACGGAACAAACCGGAATTACTCTTACTGGAATATATAAAAGTTCAATAGCCTGGGGTGATTGTGATAACAATGGCTATGTGGATATCCAGCTGACTGGACAATCTGCTACAGGAGAATATATGTCAAAGACCTACCTGAACAATGGTGAAAATAATTTTGTTGAACAAAACAGTATAATCTTACCGGGAGTAACTAACAGTTCAGTTGCATGGTGTGATTATGATAAGGATGGAAAACTTGATCTCCTGTTATCAGGACAAACTACTTCTGGTATCATCTCAAAACTATATCAGAATACCTGTACAACATCCAATAATGCTCCTGCTATTCCGTCAGGACTCTCAGCAATAGCTACAGAAACATCATTATTAATACATTGGAACAGGGTTACCGGAGATACAACACCTTCAAATAGCATTGTCTATAATGTACGGATAGGTACTTCATCCGGAGGAAACGATGTGGTTTCTCCAATGGCCACTGCTTCCGGATCATCCCTGATCCCAGCAACAGGCAATGCAGGTTCAGATACACTCTTTATCCTTAATTACCCTCAAAAAACAACCTATTTTTGGAGCGTTCAGTCTGTGGATAACGGATTTATGACCAGCGCCTTTGCTGATGAAC
>CAZKWD010000173.1:0-5259 GCA_964556175.1 uncultured Rikenellaceae bacterium | reverse complement strand
ATTTCAGCTGTTTTTTAGAAATGATAAATAATAATGTTATAGAAGTAAAGGAGGACTGGAAATCTTTCAAGACGGTACAGGCGGTGAAAGGGGTTAGTATGAATATCCCTAAAGGTCAGTTTGTTGCCCTTCTGGGACCAAACGGAGCCGGAAAAACTACCCTTGTAGAGATGATTGAAGGCATCCAGAAACCGGACAGGGGTGATATCACAATAATGGGCAAACACTGGAAAGGTAATGAGGATTCACTACGCAGGATCATAGGACTTTCACTACAGGAGACAAGATTCATCGATAAACTCAGAGTTACAGAAACACTCCGGCTCTTCGCCAGCTTCTTTAATCTTGGTCAGGAGAGAGTCAATGAAATAATTGAAATTGTGGGGCTGGAAGATAAAAAAAGATCTTATGTTGTCAATCTTTCAGGTGGACAAAGACAACGACTGGCAATTGGAATTGCACTTATCAATACACCCGCCATCCTTCTTCTCGATGAACCCACAACAGGTCTTGATCCAAATGCACGCAGGGAGATCTGGAATATTCTCAGGAAACTTAAGAAGATGTCAGAGACATCCATGATCCTGACAACTCATTATATGGAGGAAGCTGAAAAGTTATGTGATTATATTATAATCCTCCATAACGGAGTTGTTCTGCGTGAAGGCACAATTGACCAGCTTCTTGTTGACAGTAATTCACTTGATGACCTATTTACCTCACTGACAGGAAGGATGATCTATGAGTAAGTTCCCCAGATTAAACCAGTTATGGCTGCTTACACTGGCTCATTTCCGTGAAATAACCCGGGAACCGGGGGTTCTTTTCTGGGGTATAGTATTCCCTATTCTTATGTCGCTTGGCCTGGGTCTCGCATTCACAAAAAAAGGGGATATGCTTCGAAAGGTAGCTGTAATAAAATCCAGTGAGATATCAATCGGGGACACTTCAGCGATAGTCAGCTTTCTTCAACAGAAATGTGAATTAAATAACTCAGGGAAAGAGGATGACTATAAATGGCGTTTTGAAATAAGGGATGAAAAACTGGGCAATTCAATCTTCCTTTTTTATGAACTTGAATGGGATGATGCCATGGTTCTGCTTAAACGAGGAACTGTCAATCTGATCCTTTACAGAAATAATGGCAACACTGAATATCATTTCGACCCTGTAAACTCTGATGCCGAGCTGACATATCTTAAGCTAAGCAATATTATTGGGTCAGGTGAGATAATTCCTCAAAGAAACAGTGCCGAGATAAAACCTCTTACAGTTACCGGAACCAGATATATTGATTTCCTGATACCGGGACTGATAACCCTTGGCGTGATGATGTCAACTATGTGGGGTATCAGCTACAGGATAATAGAAAACCGTTCGAAGAAACTCCTGCGCCGCCTGGTTGCTACTCCAATGAGAAAGCCTCATTTTCTTATTGCCCTTATAGCTGTCAGATTAACAATGAATTTTATTGAGGCACTAATTATTATCATTTTTGCAATACTTGCCTTTAACATGTCGATACAGGGCAGCATTTCTGCTATGGTCCTCCTGTTCCTTGCAGGGAATATGGCATTTGCAGGCATTGCCGTCTTTGTTTCCTCCCATACATCAAATACTGAAATCGGAAATGGTCTGATTAACTTCATAGTAATGCCAATGATGGTACTGTCAGGTATCTTCTTCAGCTATTATAATTTCCCCGACTGGAGTATCCCGGTAATTCAGAAATTACCTCTCACCATGCTCACCGACGGGATAAGAAGTATTTTCAACGAAGGGGCCGGTTACGCTGAAGTGGCATTTCCGGTATTAATATTATCAACAATTGGTGTAATATTCTTTACTGCCGGATTAAAGATATTCAAGTGGCATTAAAATTTCTCTGATTTCATGCAACAAATGATTTTTCTTCCTGTCTTTTATGTGGAAACTGAATAAAAAACAAAATAAGGAAGAAAATGAAAAACCTGAAGTATTTTACAGTT
Source organism: uncultured Rikenellaceae bacterium (assembly GCA_964556175.1). Classification (GTDB taxonomy): domain Bacteria; phylum Bacteroidota; class Bacteroidia; order Bacteroidales; family VadinHA17; genus LD21. The sequence continues at coordinate 3,271 of CAZKWD010000173.1, read as the reverse complement.
GCGGTTCTGTTCATTGCAATAAGTACCGCCGCCTGCGGTCAGTTCCGGAAAACTGTTTATGGTGACGGCGATGTTGTCAGAAAAGACAGGCCTGCAGGATCATTTACCGGCGTAAAGGTCAGTACCGGTATAGATGTTTACCTCTCACAGAGCAATGATATGACCATAACGGTTCAGGCTGATGAAAACCTCCATGAATATATTCTTACTGAAATCAAGAATGATATTCTGCATGTTTATACTGATGCCAATATCCGAAGGGCAGAAATGAAAAGAGTGTATGTTACGATGAAAGAGATCGATTACCTGAGCACAAGCAGTGCCGGTGATATAATTGGTGAGACCCCGATAAGGACAGATGATCTGAAGATGAATGCCAGCAGTGCCGGTGATATCAAAGTTGAAGTTTATGCAGACAATGTCGAAATAAATATAAGCAGCTCCGGTGATATTACAATAACAGGAGAAGCTGATATTCTGGAAGGAGATCTCAGCAGTGCGGGTGATCTTAATGCGTATAATTTCAAGGTGAGAGAGGCTGATCTCAGTGCATCAAGTGCAGGAGATGCAGATATCTATGTGACTGAGAGGCTCAGAGCAAGAGCTTCCAGCGCAGGCGATATCAATTACAAGGGTAATCCGAAATATCTTGATGCCCATTCTTCAAGCGCAGGAGGAATTCACGGCAAGTAACATCCAATTACTATATATTTCTCTCTTATTATGAACCGCCAGGGTCATCCCTGACGGTTTTTTTCTATTTTTGTACTATACCCCATATTTATAAATCATTTACTCAATGAAAGAAAATATAAGCATCAACCTGAAAAATACGGGAAGCTTTGTTCCTTATGAAGAAGTATTAGCCCTCGCACAGCAATCAACAAGACATCTTGACAGCCTTAATGGTGCGACGGGAGCAGGTAATGATTTCCTTGGATGGCTTTCTCTTCCTGATGATATACTAACACAGCTTAACAGAATAGAAAAAACTGCCAGTCATCTGAAATCAGTTTCAGACACGACTGTGGTCATCGGAATTGGAGGATCTTACCTTGGAGCCAGAGCTGTTATTGAGGCATTGTCACATTCATTCCCCTCACTTCTTAAATCAAAGCATCACGAAATGCTATATGCCGGACAGAATATCTGCGAGGATTATCTGTCGGATCTCCTGGAGGTCCTCGAAACCAGGAATTACTCTATTATAGTCATTTCAAAGTCAGGAACAACAACAGAACCTGCCATAGCTTTCAGGATCCTTAAGGATCACCTTGAAAGAAAAGTGGGAAAAGTAGTTGCCGCCGACAGGATAATTGCTGTGACCGACAGCGCAAAGGGAGCACTGAGATCACTTGCCGAAATCAATGGTTATGAGACTTTAGTCATTCCCGATAATATCGGGGGACGGTATTCTGTTCTGACTCCGGTCGGACTTCTTCCCATAGCTGTCAGCGGCCTGGATATCAGAGCCCTGGTAAAAGGCGCAAAAGCAATAGAAGAGGCAACAAGACTTAATAAAAATGCCTCATCAAATCCTGTCCTTATGTATGCTGCTGCCCGTAACCTCCTGCTTCAGGAAGGCAGGCCGGTCGAGTTACTTGTAGGATTTACTCCAAGGCTCCATTACCTGACCGAATGGTGGAAACAACTGTTTGGCGAAAGTGAAGGGAAAGAAGGGAAAGGAATTTTTCCCGCATCGGTTGATTTTACAACCGACCTTCATTCACTCGGTCAGTATATCCAGGAGGGACAGAGAATTCTTTTTGAGACAATCATTTCAGTATGTAATCCACGGAAGAAACTGACGATCCCTAAGGAGAAAGATGATGACGATCAGCTAAACTACCTTGCAGGAAAAAGACTTTCGGAAGTGAATCATAGTGCTGAAACGGGAACAATACTTGCTCATAATGACGGAGATGTACCGGTAATTACCCTTAATGTTCCTGAAATTAACGAGTTTTATATCGGACAGATGGTCTATTTCTTTGAACTGGCCTGTGCTGTCAGCGGGTATATCCTCGATGTTAATCCTTTTGATCAACCGGGAGTCGAAGCATATAAGAAGAATATGTTCGCGCTTCTAAATAAACCAGGATTTGAGGAAGCCGGTAAAAAACTGAAAGAAAGGTTGAAGTAGATTGAGCTTTTAATTACAGAATTAATTAAAAATGAAATTAGAACTAAGGGAAGACTTCACATGGTCGCTTGTTGTGCCGACCAGCATGGGAGTCCGTATAACTCCCGCAAACGGTCAGCCGGTTCATTGCAGCGATACATTCCATATGCAAGTTACCAGCGCAGAAACCAATGTGGCAAGCGTATCATCATACCTCGGGCTGCCTGTAAAAGTTCTTTCAACTTTTGTTATGGAGAGCCCAATTACAAGATTAATAAAAGATAATCTTGCCAGCCGTCATATGGCTGTCGAGGGTAAGGAAGTTGAACAGGGAGGCCCCTGGGGTTATCGTCACCAGTTCAATATAGCTGATAGTGGTTACGGGGCACGCGGGCCCAGAGTACATAATGACCGTGCCGGAGAGATCGGCAGAACACTTAATGCAAGAGATTTTGACCTTGAACGTATATTTGGTGAAGAGGGTGTTCAGATACTGCACATATCAGGACTAATTGGAGCACTGTCGCCTGAAACAAGCAATTTCTGTCTTGAGCTGGCAAGAGCAGCAAAAAAACATAAAACACTCATCTCCTTTGACCTGAATTACCGTGCAACATTCTGGAAAAACCGTGATAAAGAGCTGTCTGCCGTTTTCAGGGAAATTGCAGGTATTGCTGATATCCTTGTGGGCAACGAGGAAGATTTCCAGCTGGGCCTTGGTATCGAGGGTCCTGAAAAGGGAGGCAAAGATATTGCATCACAAATTGAAAGCTTCAGGGAGATGATAGGCAAAATAAGAAAAGCCTATCCCGATACTTCAGTTTTTGCCACTACCCTGCGGCAGGTAATAAACGCCAATAAACATCTATGGGGAGCTGTCATGCATGAAGGCGATAACTGGCATGTTGTTGAGCCAAGGGAAATAGATATCCTTGACCGTATTGGCGGAGGTGATGGATTCGTGGGAGGACTTCTATATGCCATTCTTAAAGGCTGGAATCCTGATAAATGGATCCAGTTCGGATGGGCTGCCGGTGCCCTGGCAACAACCATGATAACTGATTACTGCCAGCCGGCCGATGAAGAACAGATCTGGAATATCTGGAAAGGAAATGCACGTGTAAGTCGTTAAAAAAATATACTAATAAA
>CAZKWD010000172.1:2808-5293 GCA_964556175.1 uncultured Rikenellaceae bacterium | reverse complement strand
TCGATTCCCGAACTTATTTCGTGAAATAATAAGTCCATCGGCAGGTATACCGGAATAATCGATAGATATTATACCTGTATCACCACGGCTTACCATTTTCCTCGGATAGATCTTCAGCATGTTGTCTTCATGGTGCCATTTCACATCTTCCCTGTCAAAAGTAACACCGGCTGTTTTCATCCCTTTCCCGGTGCTATCATAATTCTTAAAGTCAAATGTTATTTCAGAAACAGGATCTCTAAAAACGAGCATGATCATGGTTCTGCCTTCAATATTATCGGTAGTATCATTCAGGTTAAGATTAAACTCATAATGAATAATATCGATTGCCGGATCGGGAAATTGACTGAAAAATGCCGATACAGATATCGAAATCATAAAAAATGCTACAGCAACCGTCAGGATTCTCATAATATTAAATTTAGAAGGTGATATTTAAAGTTAACAGGCAAAATAAAAAAATAAAATGGTGATTCTCATTATTCAAGGTCAATCGCATGGTGATATTAATTCTTATGTGTATTAGCATTTAATTCTTAGCTTTGCAGAAGTTAAAGTTAAAGTTAAAATCAAAATAATGACTTACGATTATAATACTCAGAGAAAGAGGATGGCATTACCTGAGTACGGCAGGAATGTCCAGAAGATGGTTGATCATATCAAAACCATTGAAGACAGGGAGGAAAGAAACCGTGCCGCAAGAACAATAATCCAGATAATGGGGAATCTCAATCCTCATCTACGTGATGAAGGAGATTTCAAGCACAAGCTATGGGATCATCTTGCCCTGATTGCTGATTTTGAGCTGGATATCGACCCCCCATATCCCCCGCTTGAACCGACCAGTCTGAATGAAAAACCCAACCAGATCCCATACCGGCAGGAGGATATAAGGTATCTTCACTATGGACGCATCATTGAAATGATGATAGATGCTGCATCCAAAATGAAAGATGGCGAAGAGAAAGAATATCTTACTACTCTTATTGTCAACCAGATGAAGAAAGCATATGTTACCTGGAACCGGAACCAGGTAGCTGACGAAGTAATTATTGGCGATATGATAATGCTGTCTGGAGGTAAGCTAAAAATGACCGAAGGAGTAAAGATCCTTGAAATTAAAGACCTGCTGCCGCAAGTTAAAAGGAAGCCGCAGGGAAAAACCCATGGCAGACAACAGAATAAGCAATACGGCAGGAAGAAAGGATATAACCGGCACTGATGGGAACATTTATTGTTCAAGGCGGGAAATCCCTGAAAGGGGAAATAATCCCGCAGGGCGCTAAAAATGAAGCCTTGCAGGTAATATGCGCCACACTTCTCACATCCGAAACTGTAACAATTAACAACATTCCCGATATCAGCGATGTTAATAAGCTGATAGATCTTGTTGAATGCCTGGGAGTTAGTGTCACAAGAGAGGCAAAATCGAAAATCAGCTTCAAGGCTGCAGAGATAAACCTCGAATATCTTCAATCTGACGAATACAGGGAGCAAAGCAATAGTATAAGAGGATCTATCATGATTGTAGGTCCGCTTCTTGCAAAATTCGGCAAAGCATGTATCCCAAAACCAGGCGGTGATAAGATAGGACGCCGCCGTGTTGACACACATTTCATCGGCTTTCAGAAACTGGGAGCACAATTTGAATTTGATTCAGCCGATCCTTTTTTCAGGATAGAAGCCCCCTCACTGTCAGGTACATATATACACCTTGATGAAGCATCAGTAACCGGCACTGCCAATATAATTATGGCTTCAGTTCTTGCCAGGGGCCGAACTAAAATATATAATGCAGCCTGTGAACCTTATGTCCAGCAGCTTTGCAAAATGCTGGTCTCCATGGGAGCAAAAATTGACGGGATAGGATCCAATCTTCTTTTTATTGATGGAGTAACAGAACTGGGAGGATGTACCCATACCATCCTGCCCGACATGATCGAGATCGGTTCATTCATCGGCATGGCAGCTATAACAGAATCAGAGATAACCATCAAGGATGTATCTTACGAAAACCTCGGTATAATACCTGATTCTTTTCGCCGGCTTGGTATAAAGCTTGAAAGATCAGGTGATGATATCTATATGCCACGCCAGGAACATTATGAGATCGAAACCTTCATCGATGGTTCAATAATGACAATTGCCGATGCAATATGGCCGGGTCTGACTCCTGATCTGCTGAGTGTTTTGCTTGTTATTGCAACTCAGGCAAAGGGTGCAGTTCTCATTCATCAGAAAATGTTTGAAAGCCGTCTCTTCTTCGTCGACAAGCTTATTGATATGGGTGCCCAAATAATTCTTTGTGATCCTCACAGGGCTACTGTAATAGGTCATGACAAAAAAATAAAACTCCGTGGCACCGTTATGTCATCCCCCGATATAAGGGCTGGTATTGCACTGCTGATTGCCGCCCTTTCAGCTGAAGGAAAAAGCATCATACATAATATCGAACAAATAGACAGGGGATACCAGAAAATTGATG
>CAZKWD010000172.1:0-2708 GCA_964556175.1 uncultured Rikenellaceae bacterium | reverse complement strand
AGGACGCTGCGTGAGAAAATGGAGTTGGCAAAATATGGTGGAGAGAGTCTGCTCCTGAACATTCTCCCTCTTATCGATGATTTTGAAAGAGCACTTTCACATATGGAATCTGCAACTGATTGTATTTCAATGAAAGAGGGAATTGATCTTATTTACGTGAAACTTATGGAATTCCTCAAACAGAGCGGTGTGAAGGAAATCGAATCTCTCGACTGTGACTTTAATGTCGACCTGCATCATGCTGTGGCAAAGAAAGCAGTCGGTGAAGAGGGGAAAAAAGGAAAAATAGTTGAGGTGATACAAAAAGGTTATTATTTGCAGGATAAGGTATTAAGACATTCAAAAGTGGTTGTGGGAGAATAGTAACCGGTTCCCAGTGTTAAAATCAAAGGGATGGGAAAAAGAGATTATTATGAAGTTCTGGGGGTATCAAAAAATGCCTCCAAGGAAGAGATAAAGAAGGCTTACAGAAAGCAGGCTCTGAAGTATCATCCCGATAAAAATCCGGGTGATAAGAAAGCTGAGGAACATTTTAAAGAGGCCGCAGAAGCCTATGAAGTCCTCAGGAATGATGATAAAAAGGCCAGGTACGACCGGTATGGTCATGCAGGAGTAGGCAGTGCCGGAAATGGCTTTGGAGGCGGCGGGATGACCATGGAGGATATCTTTTCATCCTTCGGGGATATTTTTGGAGATGCTTTTGGAGGATTTGGAGCTTTCACAGGCAGCAGACGGGGACGAAGAGTCAAGAAGGGAAGCAACCTTAGGGTGAAGGTCAAGCTTACACTACATGAAATTGCAAATGGTGCCGAGAAAAAGATCAAGGTCTCAAGGTATGATACCTGTACAGCATGCGGCGGAACGGGAGCTGCCGATTCTCAAAGCCTTTCAACATGCTCCACTTGCCGGGGAGCAGGTCATGTGACAAGGGTGACAAATACAATACTCGGTCAGATGCAGTCAACTTCCGTATGCCCTTCATGTGGCGGCGAGGGTAAAACCATAACAAAAAAATGTCCTGTATGCTACGGAGAGGGAATAGTACAAAAGCAAGATATAATAAAGATAAATATACCTGCCGGAGTGGGCAAAGGGATGCAGATGACTGTCACCGGCAAGGGAAATGCACCCAGAAGAGGCGGTGTCCATGGAGACTTGCTCGTAATAATTGAAGAGGAGGATCATCCCGAGCTTATCAGGGAAGGTAACGATTTGATATACGACCTGTTCGTCAGTATTCCGGATGCTGTCCTGGGAGCACACGTTGAAGTACCCACAATTGATAATAATGTCAAAATAAGAATTGAGCCGGGGACCCAGCCAGGCAAGATATTGCGCCTGAGAGGAAAAGGGCTTCCGGAAGTCAACGGCTACGGAAGAGGCGACCTGCTGGTAAATGTCAATGTGTGGATACCAAAGAACCTGAGCCGCGAAGAAGCAAAGATCATAGAAAAATTCAAAGAGTCAGGTACTTTCACTCCAAAACCTGATAAGAACGATAAAGGATTTTTTGAAAGAATGAGAGGATATTTTGAATAGGAGTTTTTATATATTTACCACTCATTTTAACAACTAACTAATTTTCTCCATGCCACTATTTGAAGCAAAGAACATTACCAAGACGTTCGGTAACTTCACAGCCCTGGATAATGTAAGTATATCAGTACCTGAGCAGTCCATTTACGGACTTCTTGGTCCCAACGGGGCCGGAAAGACAACATTGATCAGGATAATTAACCAGATAACCGGTCCGGATGCCGGTGAACTTTTCATGAATGACCGTAAACTGGTTCCCAGGGATGTACAAATTATAGGTTACCTGCCTGAAGAACGCGGCCTTTATAAAAAAATGAAAGTAGGCGAACAGGCACTCTATTTTGCCCAGCTCAAAGGGCTTACAAAGGCTGAAGCCATAAAGAGACTGAGATACTGGTTCAAAAAACTTGATATTGTCGACTGGTGGGGCAAAAAGGTTGAAGAACTCTCAAAAGGGATGCAGCAAAAGGTACAGTTCATAACAACTGTGCTTCATGAGCCGAAACTTATAATCTTCGATGAACCTTTCACGGGATTTGACCCGGTAAATGCCAATATTATCAAGAATGAGATCCTGTTTCTCAGGGAAAGAGGAGCAACCATAATATTCTCAACACACAATATGGGATCGGTGGAAGAACTGTGCGACAATATTACACTGATAAACAAAGCAAAAACCATTCTTGAAGGCAGCGTGGATAATATCCGAAGAAAATGGGCTGCTAACGAATATGAACTTGTCTTTGAAGGCGAAATCAATCTGAAGGAAAATGGCCTGTTCAATATCCTTAATTCACAGTTTGAAGATAACAGGAGTACAATAAGACTTAAAACTGAAAAAATTATGCCGGCAAATGAGATTCTGAGTACAGTATTGAAGTCAGGAAAAATAATCTCATTCAATCCTGCCCTCCCCTCAATGAATGAAATTTTTATAAGGGTAGTCGAAACACGTAATTAATCCTGAAACATCGCCATAATGAATAAGATATCTGTTATCATAAAAAGAGAATACCTCACCAGGGTCAGGAAAAAATCATTTATCATAATGACCATCCTGGCACCTCTGCTCATGGCAGCCTTAATAGTCGTTCCTACTTTGATAATGATGAACGACGATAAGGATTTTAAGAAGATAGCTGTTATTGAAGATGGATCCGATCTATTCAAAA
>CAZKWD010000171.1:3646-5298 GCA_964556175.1 uncultured Rikenellaceae bacterium | reverse complement strand
AATGAGGTAACTAAATATAGCACAGGGTGTTGCAGACTCTTTTACGTCGAATGCCGGCACCATATAAGCGCTCTGCTTTTGAGTAAGTCCGTTAAGATGGACAAAGATGGAGGCCGGGGCAACGGAGGCACCACGGGAATATTCGAGAAATAAATCAATGGTGGGAAATCCGTCATTGTATATATCATAGATCATCGAATGGGCAAAATCCTCAAGAGGCCATATGGGAATTTTGAATTTTTCAACTGTATGTATAAGATCCTTCTGAAGCGGATTACATCCTTCCGATTCAATAATCATTTTCAGCCATTCATTAACGTTTGCCACGAATTCCTTCTTTTCCGGTTCATCAATTACTTTATGTGATGACTTGTAATCATCTATCATATCGTCAATTCTGCGCATGAATTTATAAAAGACTTCTGCGGCACAGTATCTTTCTTTTTCCCAGAATCTGGCAGCAATAAGAATGTTCGGATGATCCTTTATTTTATGAAATTCGATTGAATTAAAAATTTCCAGAAAGTCGTCTCTTTGTAAACTCATTGATTAAACAAGGTTTGGTACTTACAATTTTGTTGCTCTTTTAGGATTCTTTCAGCTACCAGTTTTGCAGAAATCAGTACATTGGGTATTCCGTTACCCGGATGTGTGCTGCCTCCGACAAAATACAGATTATGATACCTGTCGTGGCGGTTATGCGGGCGGAAATAACCCATCTGAAAGATATTGTGTCCAAGGCTACCGAAAACAGACCCCCTTGAAATATTGCATGTGTTTTCCCAGCTTTCAGGGGTATGGGCTATTTCAAATTTAATGTGCTGTTCAATATCATCCATTCCGAATTTTTTCAGACGTTCTACCACTCCGTTGCGGGCAGTCTGTTTTATAGCGTTCCAATCCTGTTTTTTATGTCTGTCTATATGTCCGACGGCGACAGCAAATGATAAAGTATCATGTCCGTGGGGTGCTGCAGTTGTATCTGTACGGCAGGGAGCATGTACATAAAAGTTGGGATTTTTACTTACTGTTTTATCGATCATGATCTTGTCGAGTCCTTCCCTGAATTCATCTGAAAGAAAAACAGTATGGTGATCAAGCTGCGGGTATACTTTGTCAAGACCCCAATGCAGGCATACTGCAGAGCATGAATACTTAAGCCTGTCAAGATGATTGGATTTTCTTTTATCAGGAAGAAGTCTGCGGTAAACATAAGGCAGATCCGCATTGGCAATAATAATATCTGCTTTGTGATATTGTCCGTCTTCAAGGTATATTCCTTCGGCTTTATTATTTTTGATATCAATCCGTGTGACAGGTGTATTGAAATGGAAACGTACGCCTGATGATACTGCAGTCTTCATGAGCTTTTCAACAATTCCGAACATGCCGCCTTTTGCGAAATATGATCCTTCAGTAAGCTCTGCTGCAGGAACCATTGAGAAAAGGGCTGGTGAATTGAAGGGACTCTGTCCCACATAAATATTCTGGAAGGTATATGCCATCAGCAAATGATTGTTTTTGAAGAATTTCCGGGCATATTTCCAGTTTGATATAAAGACTTTAAGTCTTAAAAGAAGACCGATATTTTTGAAATTAACAAGCTGGAAGAGGTTATAAAAATTGCGGTCTATCAATTTTTTCATCCCAAG
>CAZKWD010000171.1:2392-3546 GCA_964556175.1 uncultured Rikenellaceae bacterium | reverse complement strand
GCTCCCAGGTCAAAGCGATGGCCGTCGTGGATAATTTGTCCGCAGCGTCCGCCCGGAGTTGATTCTTTTTCATATATATCAACTGACCAGCCGCTTTTCGCCAGGTAAACAGCTATAGTTATTCCACCTACGCCGGCACCTATTATTACTGCCGTTTTATTTTCAGCCATTTATTATACTTATGAGATGCAAAAGTATAATTTTTACAATCAGCTTCCGTGTCGTTTCATTATCTCTTTCCAGGTGGTGACGATTATATCATTATCCTCAAAAAATTGTTTTACAACAGGATCAGAAAAAAGCTGTGCCTCCCATACACGCTGCTGCCATGAATCCGTGATGCTCTTAAGATTATCTGTATCAACCGAAGGATGAAAAATAATCTCTGTCAGTCCGGGGTTCAATGAATTCAGCAGCTTGAAAAAATTCTCACGTTTATCTTCGTAGGTTTTACCTTCGGGAACACTGGAAAAATTATCCAGCTTTGGCAAAGCATAACTATCTAATAATTCCACAACCTCTTCATTAATCGGATAACCCGCCTGTTTGAAAAATTCTGCTATTTCGGGATCTGAAAGGTCAATGGCATTTGCGGGTAAGTTATACTCATTCGCAATTTTCAGGAAGACCTTAAGGTATTCTGTGGTGCCATAGAGTGTTCCCATATGAGTGTCGATATGAGTGGGTGTAAATCCCATCGAAAGAACTTTATCAATTTGTGCACGCACCTCTGTTTCAATCTCTTCTGCAGATGCATGGGTAACCACATCAGGGACATCATACCACATTTTTCCCTCAGGATCTATCAATCCGGGAACATTTGCAGAATCAGATACGGGGCCCCATCGGTAATCTTTCCATTCACTTGTCAGCGTGAGGTGGATTCCTATGTCGGGTGAATCCTGTGTCTTTGCCCATTCAACAAGTTCTTCTGCATAGGGACAGGGTACCATTACAGCTGCAGATTGTATATCACCGGTCTCAAAATAATTCTGTACTGCAATATTAGCCTCATTGCACATTCCTGCATCATCACAATGCAGAAGAATTACTTTTTTGCCGGCCGGGTAACCAAGCTTTTCTGCATTGGTGAGTTTTTTTTCTGATGAACATGCAGTTAATGCCAGTGCAGATATAAGCATAATCGAAATAAT
>CAZKWD010000171.1:0-2292 GCA_964556175.1 uncultured Rikenellaceae bacterium | reverse complement strand
TGCTGAAAATGCAGCTGTTGCAGCCCCGAAGTAAAAAGGGATCGAAGAATTGACTTTATCATAAAGCAATCCGGCTATCAGGCTGGCCGGTAACAGGGTAGTACCAAGCAGGGCATTGTAAATACCCAGACCGGTTCCTTTCTTATTGCTATCTATAATATCTGAGATGAACGCTTTCTGAATCCCGTCGGTTGCGGCCGAATATAAACCATAAAGGGCAAAAAGGGCAATAATTGCACCGGTACTTGTTGTGACACCGAATCCGTAATAGACAACAGCATAGATAATGAATCCTGTAATAAGTATCTTTTCTTTGCCAACCCTGTCGGAAAGAGATCCGATTGGTATTGAGGCAAGAACAGACACGGCATTGGTGATCAGGTAAACGAGAGGGATCAGTACGACCTTAACACCTGTTTCATTGGCCTTGACCAATAACAGTGCATCAGTTGAATTGCCGAGAGTAAAAATGAAAATAATCCCAAGGAAAAAATAATATTTTACCGGAAAGTCTTTGAAATGAAACCTGGTGAAAAGATCATTCTTATTCTTTCGGACTTCTTTTATTCCAAATATAATGACAAAAATAGCCAGTATGGCAGGTATTCCGGCCAGAAGAAAGATAATCCGGTAATTCTCATGGAATAATGATAACAATGCAAAAGCAATCAGCGGACCTGCTATAGCACCGCTGTTGTCCATTGCTTTCTGCAGGCCGAAACTCCTGCCTGTTTCATTATTTAATACCGAACCGGCAATAAGACTGTCTCGCGGGGCTGTCCGGATACCTTTACCAAATCTTTCAATGAATCTCAGAATAAGCACCTGAACCGGAGAGACCACAAATGTATATAAAGGGATAATCAGGGCCGACAGGCCGTACCCGATAAGCATGAATGGTTTATTTTTCCCGATTTTATCGCTCCAGAATCCCGACAAAGCTTTTATCAGTGAAGCAGTACTTTCGGCAATACCTTCAATTAAAGCCAGGCTTGTTTTTGAGGCACCTAATGACATCAGGAACATAGGCATTACAGAATAGACCATTTTTACAGATGTATCTGTCAGGAAGCTTGTAAGGCCTGTGAAAAGAATATTCTTGTTATACCCGAAGAAACCGTTCTTCTTCTTAATTGTTTTTTTCATCCCTGGTGGTGTTGATCCCGAATAATTTGAAAATATCAACAACCAGTATCGGTATAAGTGACATTAAAATTACTAAGATCCAGTGTTTACCATCCATTGCTGTAAGACTGAAGGCATTACATACGGGTGGTATCAGAAGCACAATAAGGGCCAGGCCTGCTGAAGCAAGAATAGCACCAATAAGCGGTTTATTTTTCAGCGGACTTATTGCAAGTGAGGACCTGGTGTTTGAATGGAGGTTTCGCACATGTATAAGCTGTACAAACATAAGTGTGGTAAAAGCCATGGTCTGTCCCAGGATTTGTCCCCCGTCGCGTAAACCGATAATATAAGCCACAAGAGGTATGGTACCGATCATTATTCCCTGGTACATTATTCTCCAGACCATTCCCCTTGTCATAAATCCCTTTTTTGAATTACGCGGTTTTCGACTCATGATATTCTCTTCAGCAGGATCAACACTCAGGGCAAGAGCAGGCAGGCTGTCAGTAACCAGGTTGACCCATAGTATGTGGATTGGCAGAAGAGGTATTCCCAGGTTCAGAATTGATGTTATAAGCAGGAGGAATATTTCGCCAATATTGGTAGAAAGGAGGAACTGGATAGCCTTGAGTATATTGTCATAGATCCTCCTTCCCTCTTCAATGGCTGATACGATTGTCGCAAAATTATCATCGGTGAGTACCATGTCGGCAGCACCTTTGGCTACATCAGTTCCGACAATTCCCATTGCAGCTCCTATGTCGGCCTGTTTGAGTGCCGGAGCATCATTTACTCCATCACCGGTCATGGCTACAACCTCATCATGCTGCTGCCATGCTTTTACGATACGTACCTTATGCTCAGGGGCTACCCTGGCATATACTGAGTAACGCATCACGTTTTCATTGAGTTCTTCCTCACTCAATTTTTCGAGATCGGTCCCTGTAATTGTAAGATCACCCTCCCTGTAAATTCCTATTTCATCAGCAATTGCCATCGCTGTGCTTTTATGATCGCCTGTAATCATTACCGGACGAATTCCCGCAGTGTTGCATTTAGCCACAGCATCTATTACTTCAGGTCTGGCCGGATCGATCATGCCCAGTAAACCCATGAAAATAAGGCCATTTTCCAGCTCACCGATCTCAACATGCCGGGGTGCTT
>CAZKWD010000170.1:3821-5324 GCA_964556175.1 uncultured Rikenellaceae bacterium | reverse complement strand
TGTGTCCCCTGAAATCTTTTTCAACGGGTTTGCCTAATGCCAGAACATATTGTCCGTAGTCAATTACCTCATAGTTTTGAATTACTGCTCCCTGATATCTGGAGATCAATGGATAATCTTCACTTCCGGGCAGATCAGTCTTTCGCGGCTCTTGCTGGGCCATACTGTTTACTGACGTTAACAATATAATTGCTGTGCCAGATAATAACTTAGTTAAATTTTTCATTTTTCACCTCCTGGTTTCTAAGAGATTAAGTTCAATTATTACTAATTATTACCGACCTGTAAGCGTTTTTTTATGGTCGTATGACAGGCTAACGAAAAAGTCAATTTTTATTTAACAGCCTGATGTCAAATACATTTTCATGGCAGAAAAGGAGGGGTGGAAGAGTTCCGGGATTTTTTTCGTATCTTGGCAGTGAAATTCAGCTTTACGATATTTCGCATTCTACTGCTAATCAAGTATTCGGTTAGTTATATATTTTGCACCATCAGTTCAGGGAGCTGATCATATTTTTAAACCAGAAAAAAAAGTTATATTAAGCCTATGAGCCGATCGCAGGAAACATACAATAAAAAGGAAGTAAGAAACAAAAAAGAGAAAAAGAGAAAAAAGAAGGAAGAAAAGCGTGCAAAGAAGAGAGTTGAGGGTAAAAAGAGTAATTTTGATAACATGATTGCCTATGTAGATGAATTTGGAGTGATAACCTCAACACCTCCCGATCCTGATGATAAAACTATTGTTGAAGCGAAAGATATTGAGCTTGATATGACCAGAAAAGATTCTGATGCTGATCCCGGCTACATCCGCAAAGGAGTACTCACTTTCTTCAATAAATCAAAGGGTTATGGTTTTATTCGTGACAGTGAATCAAAACAGAGTGTTTTTGTTCATGTGAAAAACCTTCTTGAACCTGTAGAGGAAAACAGTATTGTCATATTTGAACTTGGAAAAGGACCCAAAGGGCCTACAGCCATGAAGGTTAAATTGTTTAAGGAATAGCCTGTAATTCCGGAATTTTTGATGTATTAAATATAAAAGGCAACAGGATCTATGTTCTCTGAGCCAGTTGTCTTTATAGCTTAGATAATTCGGCAATCCGATTTCTCAAAATCTCCATTTTATTAATCCTCTCCATCGAAAGTGTCTTATATTCCCTGTCGATGAACTCGAAGAGAATCAGCGACTTCTCTGAAAATTCCAGGCAGCCCGTTTTGTCCTTACGGGCATTTCTCAACTCAGCTTCCGCATTAAAGAGTTCAGCAAGTATCTCCAGGTGACCGTTGGTGTAATTATGTTCTTTCAGCAGTTTATCTGTAAGCTCTCCTGCCGCTATCTTATAGAAGAATGCAGCATCCTCCTTTAAAAAAGTATTATATGCCTTTGTAAGTTGTTCCGAGGCTTCATCGAGATCCCCTTTTTTTAAAAGTCCGAGGAATTCCCCGATGAACTTCATTATCATTTCTATCATGCGGAGGATGTAATCTTTCTGGTACATTATT
>CAZKWD010000170.1:0-3721 GCA_964556175.1 uncultured Rikenellaceae bacterium | reverse complement strand
GTAATACCGTAATACCTATATCTTGATAAACAGTTTATTCTTATATAGCCAGTAACACATATACCACATTGCGGCCCATACAGCGATGCTGGTAATTATTGCTGCAGTAAGCTCTCCTGCCCATCCAAAGAGAAGAGTGCCAAAGGGCTCGATGAGTCTGCTTATCCATCGTGCGCCGCCTGCCTCGAAGAAAAGATAGATGAAAATTGAGTTCATACCCACAATGATAAACAACTTTGATCCCCTGATAAATACCTTCTTTACATCGATAAGCCAGTAACAAAAGGCGAGAGTAAGGATGGTCCATCCTCCGCTGGCGAAAACAAACGACACAGTTGCTATCTTTTTGATAATGGGAGTGGCGTTCAGCCAGTCGAGAGAGTAACCGATTATCAAGGCTGATACTCCCGCAATTATAAGTATCTGGATTTTCTTTGCCGGTGTTCTCTCACTCATAAGCAGCTTGCCGCATAGGACACCCCATACCGTATGGGCAGTTGTTGAAACAAAATTGAGCGTTGCCCATTCGCTTTCCTTGTCAACACCTTCGATCATATTATTAAACCAGGCCCCAAGGTTTTCATAGTTAACCCACGGATGGTTAAATCCTTCCACGGGGAAGAAACGGTAGGCAAGATCTATAAAGAGTAGAATGAGGAGAGTAAATATCAGCTGGAACCTGAAGCTTTTTTTCATGATCAGGAATGCAACGATATAAGTCACACCAAGCTGAGCCAGTACATTCTGGAACCTGAATACGAGGTGACCGGCAGAGATGAAATAGAGTGCCCATCCCAGGAAAAGCAAAATAAGAGAACGCTTTATTGCATGAAGAGTTATTTCCCTGTTTGTTTGTCCTTTTTTCAGTCTGTTGGCGACAGCAAAGGGGATAGCCACCCCGACAATGAACATGAAGAAAGGCTGTATCAGATCCCAGAAATGCAACCCGTGCCATTCATGGTGGTGAAACTGGGTCCCGATGAACTGTATTACACTGCTATTAACATCGAGAAGATGTGAATACAGACGGGTAGCTTCTCCTGCCAGAAGAAACATTGTCAATCCGCGGAAAAAATCTACCGAGGTTATCCTGCCGGGAAGAGGAGAAATTGTTTTTTGTATTTCGGTACTCATTTTGGTTTAATTACAGGGTCGGATTGATCATTTAATATTTTAAAATTATTGAATTGCCTGTTAAAATTAAACAATATTGATGCATAAGCAGGATTTTTATGGTGGAAAAATTCAGGTTCTTTTCTTCGGTATTTTTTACCGGTAATCCTCACATCAGGTATATTCAAATTCAATTGTATATTTACTGCCATAAACTTATCCGTTTATGACTCTGAACCTGAGAGGAATTATATACAGTATTCTTATCGATCCCCTATTATCCGGTGTACGTTCCGGAATCATAAGGAGTATAGGCAAAACCAATAAAATAATAGATATTGCCTGCGGTACCGGGTCACTTGCACTCTCAATTGCACGTGCAGCAGATCAGGTTACTGGAATAGACCTCGACAGGAAGCTTATTTCCTATGCTTCCGGGAGAGCAAATAAAAAAGGCTTGAGAAACAGGGTGCAGTTTATAGTACGCGATGCTGCAAGTCTTTCATGTTATGACGACGGAGAATTTGATATCTCAGTCACTTCAATGTCAGTTCACCAGTTTGAACCTGAACTGGCTGTTAATGTGCTCAGGGAGATGAGGCGGATAGCATCAAAAGTGATTATTGCCGATTACAACTGTCCCATGCCGGCGGGATTTTCACGTTCACTGGCGTATGGAATAGAAAAAATGGCCAGAGGTGACCATTACAGGAATTTCAATAGCTATATGAATAGGGGAGGTCTGCGTTATTTTACCGGGATGGCAGGTTTGTCAATAAAATCAATAGAGGTGAGGGGCAATGGTGTTTTTGTAGTGGTTGTTTGTGAGTAATACAGGATTAAAATCAATTGATTTCCTTATTTTTGAATTATGATAAAATATCTGAATCTTATTCTGTTTGCAGGCATGATAGTTATGAACTATCTCGCCAATGCCCTCCCTTTAAACAATAAGACTACAGGGCAATTGTCTGATGCGCTGCCAAACCTGTTTGTTCCGGCAGGGATTACATTCTCGATCTGGGGAGTAATTTATTTATTGCTGGCCGGATACTGTGTAGTGCAGTTTACAGGGAAAAATCAGGTGGTTATCGGGAACATCGGCTGGCTCTTTGCTTTGTCATGTTTACTGAATGCGCTGTGGATAGTGACATGGCATTATCAGAGGTTGCCTCTGAGTCTGCTGGTGATGGCAGGACTGCTTGTCACACTAATATATATTAATATGCAGATCCGTGATCTTCCTTTCGGGATCATCAAAGCCTCTTTCGGCATATACCTTGGCTGGATATGTATTGCTACAATAGCCAATGTGACGGCTCTGCTGGTAAGTCTTAACTGGAACGGATTTGGCCTTTCTGAAGTGGCATGGACCATCATCCTTATCTCTGTCGGAGCATTGATAGTGATAATAACTCTTTACCGGCTGCAGAATCCATTCATCGGGTTATCGGTAATATGGGCATTTCTTGGCATATTCCTGAAGCGGCAGGATGACTACCGGTCGATAGCCATAACGGCAATTATTGCCCTGGTTATTGTCACAGCAATAACTGTGCTGGGATTTTTCAGGAAGAAGATCGGGATATTGGGTTAAGATATTAATAATTTAACCGATAATGTTTATGAATCTTTACACATCACTATGCGCCTTGTACATAACGGCCGCGGGTATGATTCGTTGGCGGTGCAAAAGCTTTAAGTTATCTGGTTACCCGAAAGATATGCAAAAACCCAAACATTAGCAAACGCACTGGCCGACAATGAATTATACCCGATGTTGTGCGGTCGGCTTTTTTGATATTTGTTATAAATATTTTAGAATTAACTTTTAATTCACAATCTACTCTTTAATTCATTCAATTTAAGTCTATGAAATCTTTGCAGCATGAATGGATAAAAATTAAAGAATATGTTCACAAATAAAATCATGATTGCTAGTGTAAGATTATCTCTAATTCCAATTAATACTGTAAGAATCATTACGATAACGAAACCAATAAAATGACCAAACTCACTTTTCATTGTTGTAATTTCCAAATCACTAAATCCGTTTCTAAATCCACTGAAGAAATACTTTTTATTTTGCTTTTTATTCCAAATTGTTCTAATCAGCAGTTTTTTAAATAAATCAATTTGAATAATGTGTCCGCACATTTTTAATAATCTTGGATTTTTTATCTTGTAGTATCCTAAGGGTAATAATCTGTATGCAGGAAAAGAATAAACAATGGTAAAAATTCCTGTCACAAACAAATTAATAAATATTGCATCTAAAAATTTACTTGAGAAGTCAGTAGGTTGATTGTCTAATAATCTTTCGACTAACATAATTGTCTGCCAAATCAAAAATGCAGAAAATAAAGAATGTAATATTTTTTTTATTATCGTCATATTTTTAATCAATCTTCTTTGATTACATAATCTTTTGTATCTCTATCTAAGTTGTTGTACTGTCGTTCTTAAGCTGCCGCACAACGATTGTGTAAACGCCATAGTGGCGTTTATTTCTGACTTGGGCGTGGTGCTGTTATTTGTTGCATTCATTTATATAATAAATATACAACTATTTCGAAAATTGAACAGTTTATTAAAAATCCAATGTGTC
>CAZKWD010000169.1:0-5336 GCA_964556175.1 uncultured Rikenellaceae bacterium | reverse complement strand
ACTTGATTTTAGATTTAAATAATTGTAATTTAATCTCCCCTTGAAAAATGCTTGATTTATCGGGACGAAAAGAGGGATCTTCCACATTCAATACGAAATCATCTCAAAATAAAATCCCTGACTGTAATTTCACCATAGACTACATCCAGAAACGGTTTTCCTTCTTTAATTCCGACATTTCCAAAGCCTGTGGCTGTTGAAATAAAGGATGTAAAGTCACCTCCACGTGAGCTGATATACATTACCTGATATACAGCATCGTATCTGACACCCGTCAGAGCCTGCAGCATTGCATAACTTGACATCGCACGTGCATACCAGTGCCCGCATTCATATTCATTGAAAGGATTACGTATCCTTCCATCATACCTGTCGCGAGTTACTCTGACAATTTCGAGTCCTTTTTCGGTTTCCCCCATCATCATAAGATGTGAAGCTACCTGGTATTCTATACCTGTCCATACCTCATCGCTGTAAACAAAGGGAAGGGACAGTTTACCTCCTTTAGGCCAGCTGCACAGGAGAAGACCTCCCTCGTGTCCAAGAGCAAAGGATGGTCTTTGCGGATTGGAATGGTCAGAAAGGTTTTTACGGAAATTGTATTTATATACAGAGGTAAGATGGCTAGTCACTTTCGCCGAATCAACAATATTCTTAAGTCCGCATACTTCACCGATCCATGCACCCAGAATACCGTCGGAGAGGCATCCGTTCCCATACTGATACTTGGGACCCTCTTTCTGCAATAACAACCTCGCTTCATCGGAATAATCTGATGACCAGGAACTTTCAGATGCCCTTACGGGATCAGGTGAATTCAGTCCCTCCCACGTAATTTTCTGAATAAAATATTCACCATCAAACAACTCTGATTCAATTATTTCTTTTCCTTTTTTATAAAGATCTTCATATTTTGAAACATCCCTGTTGAGATATCTTCCCATTTCTGATATAGCCTTCAGGGCCCCGAGATAAAAACTGGTACACATGCCTTCGGGACCCCAGAATTCAATATCATAAGTGTTATGATGCGGTTCTTTGAGAGTGCCTGTCAGCCTTGGATCCCAGGTTCTGATTGAATAATCCATACTCTCAACGACTTTCGGGTACATCTTCTCAAGCCATTCACCGTCACCGCTTATCCGCCAGTCGCGGTATATTTTCATTATTCCTCCAAGTTGACCGTCTGCTGCGGAATGGAATGTTGCTGCTACAGGTCTTATAGGTAAAGCCGATCTGAAAGTCTGGTGACCCTCTTTATTCTGGCTTGGGAAAAATTCTGTTTCACGCAGGGTTCTTTCAAGGGTTGGAAAAAGGTGCGGAATTGCCTGGGCATAATTCCAAACATGTGTACAGGAACCTGCACAACTTCCATAATTATCCCCGCATCCCTCCCAGTTCCAAAGTCTGCCGTCAGTCTGACGTAAAACTGTTGGTGATTTTAAAATAGTCAGGTTAACTGCAATTGCCTCAATAACTTCAGGAGGCAGCGTAGAGTTGTAAAATGAGCTGCTGAATAATTCTGATTTTGACAGCAGGTCATTGTAATTTGTCCTCCAGAAGTCTGCAACCTCATTTATCCCGGAGAATTTTCCCGAATACCACGGTTTGTAGAAAGGATGCTGAAATAAGGAATTTGGATCCGTATACTCGTCATCATCAGGCTCCTGCGAATCCTGTCCATACCTCAGGGTTGTATTCGGAACATACCAGGCCATCATTAATTTTATAACTTTTGTCTCGCCGGGATTTAGTGTGAACGGAACATATAATGATGCGCCGGGGGCATCGTCTTCAACTGGAGGGGTATTCCTGGTTTCGCCCTTCAGGCTGGTGTTCCATGTTATAGTAAGCGGATCCCACCATCCTCCTCTAAACCAGCAATGGTCGACAACTGTCTCAGCTTCTGTTGTAAAGATTGCAAAATCACCCTGTTTTTCAGGATTCTCTTTTGTTCCCTCTTCCGTAAGGATAAATCCTCCTGCAATCGGTTTGACATTGGCTTTGCCGCCTGACTGCTGCATGAAGTTCCTTGTGTTGTATGAGAAAACGGCCTCAACCTTTGAATTACTTTTATTGCTGAATGAATATTCCAGCGCTCCGACTGGCAAACTTGAATTATCTGCATCAGTCGGTATGAATGGACTCCATCCTTTAATAAGAACATCGAGTGGGATATCGTCATCATTGAGTTCAATTCCGCAAAACGGGAATCTGGCATGAAATGTCGCCTTCTGAAACCTGGGAAGCCCGTAGCTTGCCCCTGAAGAACCGGTGCCTGAGCCGGGTTCGCCAAAATGCTTCCAGCCGGGGACCTGCCCCTCAATTACCCTGGTGCCGTTCTCAATGTTTTTTACCGACAGGGCGGCAAACATGCACGGCTCATTAAATATATCAGGTCTGTTCCTTACAGACATATGAGAGATTGCTCCCGTTCCTTCGATACAAAACATACCTGCACCGATACCTCCGATCGGGAATGCTATCCTGTTCAGGTACTCTCCGGAATAACTTTCATTATACCTGTGATAATCAGTTTTTACGCTTTCTTTTTGAGAGCATGAGCATATAACAAGACTAATACAGGTAAAAGGAAATAGCATTTGATACAGAATTCTTTTCATTGTTTTTACTCTTATTGTTTTATTTATTTTAATATCATACGTTTGGTGCTGTTCCTATTACAGGTATCACTTCAGGAATACCCTCTACCGGGCCAAAAGCATATGTCTTTGGTCCAAGATAAAGGTCTGAATTCATCACCTCTTCCCATGTGACATCTTTTCCTGTATATGCCGACATACGTCCCATTATAGTAATAAGAGTTGAATTTACCTGGGCTTCAGTATCATTTACCACATTCCCCGTGCGGATACCGGTCACCAGGTTTATATGTTCCTGAACATACGGATCTGTAACTTTCCAGGTATCATCATCAGATCCCTCTTCAGGAGCCGGATATTTCCATATTTCTTCTCCGTTCAGGTTGTACAGGGTTCCCCGGGCGTTTGCAAACCCATTAGTTCCGACAATGAACTGCTTTGTAAGATTGCTGCATCCTGTTATCTGGCGAGCTGCGCAATGGGTATGCATGCCATTATCATAAATATATTCTATGCTGAAAAAGTCGTACTGGTCACCCGTCACTCTCCTCTGGCGTCCTCCCCACCCGATAGCTTTGACAGGCGTTTTACCTAAATACCAGTTCATTACATCTATCTCATGGATAAACTGTTCCACGATATGATCGCCTGACAGCCAGCAGAAGTTGGCCCAGTTACGCAGCATGTACTCCATATCTGTCCATCCCGGTTTTTTCCTTATAACCCATAGTGAGCCTCCGTTTCGAATTATATGTGCACTCACAATATCTCCTATTTCGCCATTCATCACCCTACGTCTGGTTTCCATAAAATCTTTCTGGACTCTTCTGATAGTTCCGCTTATCATGCAAAGTCCTTTTTCTTTGGCTCTTTCTACAGAGACCAGAACCGAGCGGGCTCCCACAGGATCCACAGCACATGGTTTTTCAAGAAAGATATGTTTGTCTGCTTTAACCGCGGCATCAATATGAACAGGACGGAAATGAGGAGGAGTACAAAGCAGAACAACATCAACCCCTGAATCTATTACTTTTTGATAGCTGCCAAAGCCTATGAAGCAATTTTCTTCTGCAATTTCAATATTCTTTTCTTTTCCCAGCTGTTCCCTGCACTGATCAAGCTTATCCCTGAAAACATCTCCGAGAGCTGTTATCTGAAGATTCGGACCTGCGTCGACG
The DNA here is from genome assembly GCA_964556175.1 of uncultured Rikenellaceae bacterium. Lineage (GTDB taxonomy): Bacteria > Bacteroidota > Bacteroidia > Bacteroidales > VadinHA17 > LD21. The sequence goes on along the minus strand of CAZKWD010000169.1, from coordinate 1,555 downwards.
AAGTTTACTGCTGCTCCGGTACCCCTTCCTCCACAACCGATAAGCCCTGCCTTTAGGACCGGACCATCAGGTGCACGGTTAAGCAGGACAGGAAGCTGTTCTTCCTTTTTCCCCGGTGATTTCTCATGGCATGATGTAACGATTCCCATTGAGCTTATCGCTGCAGCAGCCAGTGCAGTGTCGGAAATGAATTTCCTGCGTTCAATTTTTTTCCCTGAAACTGATACTTTATTCTTTTTCATGTCATCTGCTTTAGTAATATTAAATAATTTTTCAAATGTTAATAAACTTCCAGTTCGCGCCATCCCGGCATCTTCGGGAATTTTGCATGAGGCTCGGTCTGGTACCAGTAACATACTGATGCTATATCAGATTTCTGGGCAAGATATCTTCCTCCCTGTCTCCAGCCCATGTCCTGGATAGTAACCTTCAAATTCTTTTCAAAACGGATGGGGTCCACTATATGCCAGCGGTACAATCCAAAGCGTTGCATGACATTATAATGTCCATCGCCCCGTATAACCTGGTGAAGACCAGCATAAGGCGTGCTGAACTCCGTGTAATTAACCTCCTCGACACCTGCTGCATTTTTCTTTCTTGTGTCAAAATCATATGAGCCGCAGAAATAATCTTCCGTACCTGTGCCGCAGATTGTGGGGAATTTTGTATCGCCATCCATGAAGAATTTTATCTCACCTTCGCCCCACCATCCGTTATTATTGACACCCCAGGCCATATAAACACCGACATAATGTCCCTTGCCCTTTATACCGTCAACAATGGTATAGTCGGAAGTTGTATTGGGATTAAGCCTGCGAAACTGGGCATGGAAATAGGCAGCATCGTCAGGTACATCGGTAAGAGTATAGTCGATCTGATAAAATAATGTCATCCGGTCGGCATCGCCAGTATTCTCCATGGTTATTTTACATTTCTTCCTGAAAGGCATCGTCCAGTAGCAGTTGAATGCGCTGCCGGGATTAACACACACAGCCAGCGAATTAAGCTGGGCATAGCTTCCCCATCCCATACAAAAGAAATCGCCAACAGGGCATTCCACTGATGGTTCAGTCTCATCATCCCAGTAGATGCGAAGAATGTTATAACGCCATTTTCCCGCAGGAGTCATCCAGATATGCTGGATTGCTCCAGGACCATCAATCTCAGCAATAGTGAATGTTTCTCCGGGATTAATCCGGACATATGGATTTACCTTCCAGCCCTGCCCGAGATCACGGGCGGCATTGAATGCATTTGCCACATTGGGTTTATCCTTTTCGGCAGGATCAGCCATTCCGGCCTTGCCCTTTTCTCCCGTAAAATTTTCCGGGCTTATTGAACGGGTTTTTGCGTCGGATAACCTGTACAGGTTACCCATGTTCATGTCGAGTCCGTTGAATGTACCCTGAGCCAGTGAAGCTAAAGGCAAAATACAGATTACCAGAATATCTACAAGAATCCTTTTCATATCATTAAATTTAGATTTGATTATCAATACAATCTAAAATTAATAAATACACAGGAATTGAACAGGGATAATTTAATATATCCGATA
>CAZKWD010000168.1:0-5371 GCA_964556175.1 uncultured Rikenellaceae bacterium | reverse complement strand
CTGGTCGTGGAATTCACGTTTCGCAATTGTATTTGTCTTTTCAAGAAGCCTGTCTGCCAGGGTACTTTTACCATGGTCAATATGAGCGATGATACAGAAATTACGGATATTGTTCATCAGGAGAGCTAATTCCAAATCAGGTGCAAAGATATAAAAATCAAAAATGCCCCCAACCCCCTGAAGGGGATTAAAAACAAAACCGGGTCTGGTACCCGGTTTTCATTAGGAAACATATATTATCGAACCCCCTTTAGGGGGCATGGGGCATTACATCATCCCCGGCATTCCGCCTCCCATACCCTGGGGTGGCATTGGAGGATTCTCCTCTTTTTCCTCCACAATTACAGCTTCGGTGGTAAGGAACATTCCTGCAACTGATGCTGCATTTTCAAGAGCAACACGGACTACTTTGACAGGATCAATAACCCCTGATGCATAGAGCTTTTCAAAATTATCGGTTTGTGCGTTATATCCAAAGTCGTCTTTACCTGATTTTACAGTCTGGGCAACAACCGCACCCTCTTTTCCTGAATTAATTGCAATTTGACGCAGCGGCTCCTCAATAGCACGCTTGATAATTTCAATACCGGTAGTCTGGTCCTCATTCTCTCCCTTAAGATTGTTGAGAGCAGAAATAGCACGTATATATGCCACCCCTCCACCGGGTACTATACCCTCTTCAATTGCAGCACGTGTTGCATGCAATGAATCGTCGACGCGGTCTTTTTTCTCTTTCATCTCAACTTCCGAGGCAGCACCAATATAAAGAACTGCAACTCCGCCGGAAAGTTTGGCAAGTCGTTCCTGGAGCTTCTCCTTATCATAATCCGATGTGGTGGTGCTTATCTGCTGTTTGATCTGTCCTATTCGGGCTTTGATCATTTCTTTATCACCGGCACCATTGACTATTGTAGTATTTTCCTTATTTACGGCTATTTTTTCAGCTGTCCCCAGCATATCGAGTGTAGCATGTTCAAGTTTTAGTCCTTTTTCTTCTGAGATAACGGTTCCACCTGTCAGGATGGCAATATCTTCCAGCATCTCTTTCCTTCTGTCACCAAAACCCGGAGCTTTAACTGCACACACTTTCAGTGAACCGCGAAGCCTGTTCACAACCAGTGTTGCAAGAGCCTCACCTTCAACATCTTCAGCAATGATCAGCAAAGGATGACCGGTCTGAGCTGATGATTCAAGTATTGGGAGCATATCCTTCATTGTAGATACCTTCTTGTCATAAATAAGGATATGGGGATTTTCCAGTTCTGTCTCCATTTTATCTGCATCCGTTACAAAATAAGCAGAAATGTATCCGCGGTCGAACTGCATACCTTCCACAACTTCAACAGATGTTGTTGTACCTTTTGATTCCTCAACGGTTATAACACCCTCCTTATGTACCTTGCTCATTGCTTCGGCAATCAGCTTACCTATCTCCTTATCATCATTTGCAGAGACCCTGGCAACCTGTTCAATCTTGTCGAGATCGTCACCTATTACCTGTGCCTGCGAAGCAAGATGCTTTATTACTTTTTCCACGGCTTTGTCAATACCTCTTTTAATATCCATAGGATTTGCTCCTGCCGTTACATTCTTAAGACCCACATTGATTATTGACTGGGCAAGCACTGTTGCTGTTGTTGTTCCGTCACCTGCAATATCCCCGGTTTTTGAAGCAACTTCCTTAACCATCTGAGCACCCATATTTTCATAAGGATCTGACAGGTCTATTTCTTTTGCTACTGTTACGCCGTCTTTTGAAACCAGCGGGGCTCCAAATTTCTTCTCCAGTACAACATTACGGCCTTTCGGCCCGAGTGTTACCTTTACTGCATCAGCCAGTTTATCAACACCCTCTTTAAGAAGGGCTCTTGCATCAATACTATATTTAATCTCTTTTCCCATTGTGAATAGATTTTTTGGTTTTAAATTAAGCTATAAAAAGAATATCTGATTGTGAGATAAGCAGATAGTCTTCTCCATCAATAGTAAGTTCCTGACCTGAATATTTACCATAAAGGACAATGTCACCTTTCTTGACTTCCATCTCCTCATCTTTTTTTGATGCTCCAACGAGCATTACTTTACCCTGACGGGGTTTCTCTTTTGCGGAATCAGGAATAATAATCCCGCTGGCAGTTTTAGCTTCAGCTTCATCGGGTTTAACGAGAACCTTTCCTGCCAGAATTTTACCTTTTAATTGTGCCATTTCTATTTAGTTTTAAAGTTAGACCTCTTTAGTCGATTGCCTCTTTAACATATTTTATGCCAAACCATGAAATATGACATTATCCAAATAAAAAGTGTCAGCATATGACAAACTGACACTTGTAATATCTTTCACGCTATATATTATCATTCTTCCGATTGTTCCTGATCGGCCGAAGGAGTGGATGTGGCCGGTGGAACTGCAGTAGGAAGTGTAGGTATCGCGTTAGGATCTACAGCGTTATCAATCTGGTTCTGAATTCTTGAACGTTCAGAAGTATCGCCGCGTGGTATTGATGCCGTGGCAACAACACAGAGCAGCAGTATCGCTCCAGCAAGAGTCCAGGTCGATTTCTCAAGGAAATCGGCTGTTTTACGTATCCCCATCGACTGTCCTGTCGATGTAAAATTGGCAGCAAGACCACCTCCCTTGGAATTCTGAACAAGGACAATAAGTACCTGTAGAACACAGGCTATGATAACTAAAACCGAAACAAAAACATAAATCCCCATCTGGTTATTTTTTTATTAACTCTTTCACTTTTCCAATTTGAGATGCAAAGTAACTGCTTTTTTCCGGAAATTTCAAACTTAATTTCTCATAAATATCTATAGCTCTTGAGTAATAACCCTGACTGGTATATATTTTTGCAAGCGTTTCTGTTACAAATTCTCCCTTCTCTTCTGTGGATGGTTTTGAAATATCCTCCTGCGGTGCTTCAGATTTTTCTCTGGCAGGGTCAATCCTTGGATTAGTAAGAATGAATTTATCGATCAGCTCCGACTGTTTTTGTTTCATGCCCTCCTGATCTTCTTCTACATAATGCTGCTCCTCTCTCACTCTTTCCTCATCCGATGAAGTGATCAGGTTATCAGTATCCAGCTCCAGTAGTTTCTCTTCCTCCTCAGGAACCAAAAATCCGGGATCCATGAATATTACCCTCTCCTCTTCAGTTTCTGATTCATCATCGAGGAAAAACAGGGAGGCTGCTGAATCTCCGTTGTCCGATTCGGCTTGAATGAATACAGGTCTTTGCCCGGAGTGAAGTTCTTCGTCTCCGGTCTCTTCCGGCATTCCTTCCCTCTCGCTTTTTTCTATTTCATTTATCAGATCCTCACTGTTCTTTGCTGTTTCTATCACAACCTGCTGGCTGTCAGGGGCAACACTATCTGAAAAATCCTGAGCCTGTATCTCTGGTTCCGGCTCCTTCTTAACCTCTTTCTCTTCCTTAAGAAAATAATATAATACCTCACGGTCGGCAATGCGCATGGCAGATCTCCTGAGCTGGTTTTCGAACCGGACATCAGAAGTATTTTGCAGCCCTTTCAGCAATAACATGTAAGCGCTCTGACAATAGGGAAAAATCTCGATAATCTCATTTACCTCTCCCGTTGCCTGACGATCAGACGGACCGGCATTCTCAATCATTTTAAGGAAATCGCTTCTGTTCATGGTTATTACCAGTTCACAAATGCCTTATTGAATATATCTTCAACCAGAAAATCCACAATCTTGGCTGAAAGCTTATCCTCAACGTCGCTCAGGTCGTAACTACTCTCATAATCCTCATAACGTGAAAAGGATTGATCATAGCTAAAATCCGGATCCACGGCGTTTGTAAATTTCACCTTTACTGTTATTGTAAATCTGTTTGTAGCGGCCCGCGCATCAGCAGCTACTGTTGACGGCCGTGTATTATACCCGGTAATCTCTCCTTCAAAATTCACATCCCCTATACCATTAACCACACTGAGGTTTGTTTGTGCCTTGCATTTATCTATTAATGCATCGGTAATATACTGGCTGAGTCCGGGTTGTACCAGGTCAGCCCTGTTCTGAAAGTACTGTATACTTATCGTTTTCACTTCGGGCGATATGCTGGCACCTGTAAATGAATAACTTATCTTACAACCATTCATAATAAGGATGCCGGCAGCAAGCATAAATATCAAAATGACCTTGTTGGGCCGGATAGTTTGTATATTACATTTCAATACCATATTCCTTGATCTTTCGGTAAAGGGTCCTTTCAGAAATACCCAGCTCATTAGCTGCCGGTTTTCGTTTCCCGTTAAATTTTTCGAGGGCTTTCTTTATCATTTCAACCTCTTTATCGGCCAGTGACAGAGATTCCTCAACTATTTCTTCTGTATCCTGTATGTCCTCACGTTCCTTCCTGAGTGCAATATCTGCTTCTGGTTCATCTTTTATATTCGATACTATATTTTCACCTGCTTCCCTGAAGAGATTTTTAATGACCCGTGTGTTTGACTCATCAAATGCAACATCTGCCTCACCTCGTTGTAAGAGATTAAATACCAGTTTTTTAAGGTCGTTCATATCGCTTTTCATGTCGAAAAGGATCTTATACAATATCTCCCTTTCGGAAGAGAATGACTTTTCATCATCCTTTTTTATTACAGCAGGAAGCTTTACTCCATCATAATCAGGAAGATAGGTTTTTAAGACAGTAGCTCTTATATCACGTTCCCTTTCAATTATCGAGATTTGCTCAGTTATATTTTTCAGCTGTCTGACATTACCTGGCCAGGAATAATTCATCAGTATATTTTTTGCTTCCTGATCAAGCCGGATGGCAGGCATTCAGTATTTTTCAGCAAAATCGACTGAAAATTTCCTGAACAGCAGGAAAATATCATCTCCCCTATCTCTTAATGAGGGTATTCTTATCGGAACGGTATTAAGCCTGTAGAAGAGATCCTCCCTGAAGCGCCCGTTTTCAATAGCTTTTTCAACATCTATATTGCTGGCAGCGATCACCCGCACATTAGTCTTCTGTACTTTTGAAGAGCCCACTCTTAAAAATTCTCCCATTTCGAGTACTCTCAGGAGTCTGACCTGCGTTGACAATGGCAGTTCAGCCACTTCATCCAGGAAGATTGTTCCTTTGTCGGCGACCTCAAAATAACCTTTTCTGCTATCGGTTGCTCCTGTAAATGAACCTTTTTCGTGTCCGAATAATTCTGAATCAATTGTCCCTTCAGGAATGGCACCACAGTTTACTGCAATATATGTTCCATGCTTCCTGACGCTATAATTATGTATCACCTGAGGAAATACCTCCTTCCCGGTCCCGCTCTCCCCTGTGATAAGGACGGAAAGGTCTGTCGGTGCAACCTGGACAGCTATGTCAATTGCCCTGTT
>CAZKWD010000167.1:0-5420 GCA_964556175.1 uncultured Rikenellaceae bacterium | reverse complement strand
ATATGAGGGATCTGCCACGGATTGTTTTTTCGGATGAGATATGAAATACCCCCGGTCATCAGCCATCTGGCTGATGACCAGCCCCCTAAAGGGGTCTTGAACCCATTATATAATTTATTATAAAGGTTTATAGCCCCCCTTTAGAGCCTGTCCCGATAGCTTGAACGTAGTGAAAGCGTATCGGGAGGGGATGGGGGGTTATTTAATAATCCCCAGACTGTATAAAAACACCATTGCTATCGCTACCGGGGCAATGAATTTCACGAAAAATCTGAAAAGAGGAAGATATCTTCCTTTGAGACTACCATCATTCGTTAATTCCTTTTTAACCAGAGCGGGACTGAAGAACCAGCCTATAAAGAGAACTATAAAGAACCCTCCAATAGGCAGCATTATATTGGAAGTAAGGTATTCAAGGATACTGAAAACATTTTTATCGGCTACCCTTATATTGCTGAGAGCCCCAAATGAGAGTACCGTTATCACTCCCAGAACAGAAACAGACAGTGTTGCAGCGATGGTTGCCTTTCGCCGGCTCATTTTAAGCTCTTCAACGAGATAAGCAACAATAACTTCAAGAACTGATATTGTTGAGGTTAATGCTGCTATTGAAAGCAGCATAAAAAACAAAGTTGCGAAAATATTACCAAGGGGCATCTTCTGAAAGATCTCCGGTAATACAATAAAAACAAGGCCAGTATCAGAAGCAGGAGAGCCGCCAAGGGCAAACACTGCCGGGAAGATAGCTATACCTGCTATAATAGCAATTGCCGTATCTGCCAGAGTAACCATACCTGCTGATGATGCCAGGTTTTCATTTTTCTTTATATATGAACCATAGGTTATCAGTGTTCCCATACCTATACTTAGAGAAAAAAACGATTGTCCCAGCGCTTCAAGTATCACCTTGGGTGTAAGTTTACTTATATCGGGATAAAAAAGGAATCTCAATCCTTCACCGGCGCCCGGGAGTGTTAATGACCTGACACATAAAAGAATAAGCAGAACAAAAAGAAAAGGCATCATCACCTTGGTATATTTCTCAATTCCCTTCCTGACACCTGAAATTATTATGGCTCCGGTCAATCCCATAAATATCATAAACCATAAAAGAGGGCGGAAAGAACCTTTCAGGAAGGTGTCAAACATAACAGTGAGTTCAGCATTGTTTTTTCCCGTAAGGTTGCCTGTGATCGACTGGTAAAAATATTCGAGTGTCCACCCGGCAACTGTTGTATAAAAAGCAAGTATCATGAAGGCAGCTACTACACCCATAAGTCCGATAAGGAACCATGGTTTTCCAGGTGCAAGTGCTTTGAATGCCCCATAAGGATTCTTCTGGGCCGCCCTTCCGATTATAAATTCTGATGTCATTACAGTGATACCGATGGCTATAATGCATACCAGGTAAACAAGCAGGAATGCCCCTCCCCCGTTTTCGCCTGCCACATAAGGAAATCTCCAGATATTACCCAGACCTATCGCTGAGCCTGCAACTGCTGCTACTACGGCAAACCTGCCTGAAAAACTGTCCCTTACAGTGGCTGACTGATCATTCATATTAATAATTATTTATATCAGGTTTCCAATGCTGATAATTGCTTTTATATTTGTAGAAACCGGCACGCAAGATAATAAACGAAATCTACTCCCGGCAACTCGTGATAATAAAAATTATAACACTACAATAATGAAAAGATATTTTGTTTCTCTCCTCTTAGTTTTGCTTGTTTCCTGCTCACCACTGAGGGAGTACAGGGATGATCCTGCAGTTAAAGCCTGGGAAAGCGATATTGAGAATTTTGAACAGCTCGATAAAACAGAAACATATCCTGTTGATGCGGTCATGTTCGCCGGCAGTTCAAGCATCAGATTATGGTCAACATTGGATAATGATATGGCTCCGTACAGCGTTATTCAACGAGGCTATGGTGGTGCTAAATTAAGTGATTTTGCAGTATATGCCGACAGGATCTTCACTCCTCATAAATGCAGCGCTCTTGTTATGTTTGTTGCAAATGATATTTACGGCGGTGATGATGACAAAACTCCCGAAGAGGTAAAAAAACTCTTTTTGAATGTTCTGAAAACCTTCCGGAAAACCCATCCTGATACACCCTTTTTCTGGATAGCTGTAACCCCTACTCCTTCACGCTGGAGCGTCTGGTCTGAAATCAGCAGAGTTAATGACCTTATTAAAAAAGTGTGTGAGGATCAGCGTAATACATATTTTATCAGGACAGACTTTGCCTTTCTGGATGAAACCGGGAAACCGGATGACAGCCTCTTCTTAACTGATAAACTTCATCTTAACGCCCGGGGATATAAAATATGGACCGAATTAATTAGAAATGAACTGGATAGTATTCTGAAAAACTAATAACCTGAAAAATGAAAAACAATCCAGGAAAAATATTTTTTATATTGTTCTTTTTTACAATATGCAGTATGGCAGGCAGAGGTCAGGTTACAATAATTGCTCACCGCGGGGCGTCGTTCCTCGCTCCCGAGAATACAGTTGCTTCAGCAATATTAGCATGGGAAAAAGGTGCTGATGCAGTGGAATGCGATATATGGCTGTCGAAGGATAATAAGATTATCGTCTGTCATGATGCTTCAACGAAAAAGACTACCGGACAAAATCATGTGATCAGCAAGACAGATTCCAGAATATTGAGAAAGCTTGATGCAGGATCGTTTAAAGATGAACAATTCAGGGGAGAAAAACTGCCATTACTGATAGAATTAATAGAAACAGTTCCTGAAGGAAAAGAACTTGTTATTGAAATCAAGTGTAAAAGCGAAGTGCTTCCTTTCCTGAAAGAAGAGATTGATAAATACCAGGGAGAAAAGAACTTTACCTTCATCAGTTTTGATTTTGAGACAATTTGCAAAACAAAACAGGTCTTTCCCGCAAATCCCTGCTACTGGCTCTGCAGCAATGCCATACTTCTTAAAAGTAATCTCGATAAAGTTGCCGGGGCAAAACTTGACGGGGTAAGCCTTCATTTTTCCATTATAAATAAAGGTATTATGGAAAAAGCTGAAAACCTCGACCTTGAAGTTTATGCCTGGACTGTCGATAATCCCGAAGAGGCAAAGAGACTCATTGAGCTGGGAGTAAAGGGCATTACAACCAACCGGCCCGGTTGGCTGAGAGAACAAATATTCTGATGAGCGAATTACCGTTATAAGTAATAAGTTTTATGAGAAAGACATTTTTTTTATTATTGGCAACAGTAGTTTTTACCGGCTGCAAATTCAGCAGATCGGCTGAGAAGGATCTTATTTCAGGGCTAACAACTGCCGGGAAAGACCTTTCCTGCAATGATGTATATATTGCTGTTGACGATAATGAAACAAAAAGAAATAGCTTCATCTACGGAGAGACTTTCATTATTTACTTCAACGACATCACCGGATTTGCAGTTGAAAACGGAAATGTCTTTCCGGGGATGGAGATAATAATCAGAGAGAAAGAGGGCGATACACTTATGAAGGCTGATGCCCTCTATGAAGGATATACTGATGGCATGAATTATTCACCGCTTAAGCTTACTGCAGACCTGACTGTTGCAACTCCACTGAGATCGAAAGGCAAATACACAATGATCATCAATATCAGCGACAAAAAAGGAGACGGGACATTCACAACAAGCTTCGATTTTGATGTTATCGAAAATGAAAATATCATGGTGAAACCTTCAAATGTTACATATGATGAGGTTTACATTTTTTCCCAGGGTAAGAATAAGGTCATAACAGATAATAAAATAGATTTTGAAGATAATATCTATGTGATTATCGAGGGATTAAAAGGATTCAGGGAAGAGAACGGAAATGTTTTTCCCGGACTGGAGATGAAAGCTGTTGATGCCCGGAATAATCTTGTTCTGGATTATGATGATCTGTTCACCGAGTACAATGAAACAGGAATAGCTGTATCGGATTTCACTTCAAGGGTTTCCGCACATTTCAAGATAACCGGCACCTTTTTCAATAATCCACTCCATTGTGAACTTAAAGTATGGGATAAAAAAAGCAATGCCGGAATAGCTGTAACAACAGATATGAACTTAAAATAATTGAGATTAATAATTATAAACAACTTATATTCAGCTACTATGAAAAAGAACATTTCACGCCGCAGGTTTGTAAATAAAACAATAGGTATAGGAGCAGGTGCGCTGGTCCTTCCAACTCTTACCGGATTTTCTTTCCAGGAGAAGGGGAAAGGGTTAAGACCTCTTATCATTACCAGTCATACAAATGAGACAGGACAGAGAGCCATGGATGCGGGATGGGAGATCCTGAAAAACGGAGGTTCCTCAGTTGATGCTGTTGAAAAGGCAGCCAATGTTATTGAGGTTGATCCTGAAGATACAAGCGTTGGTTACGGAGGATTGCCCAATGAAAGAGGTGTGGTACAGCTGGATGCTTCTTTTATGGATGGGAAGACTTATTCGGCCGGAGCAGTAGCCTCGCTCGAGAATATTAAAACGCCTGCTTCGGTAGCTAAGCTCGTGATGCAGCATACCGATCATGTTCTGCTTGTCGGGACCGGTGCCCTGGAATTCGCAAAAGCCTGGGGATTTGAGGAGGAGAACCTGCTGACCGAAAAATCCAGGAAAATATGGCTTCGATGGAAGGAAGAGATGAGTCCCGCAGATGACTGGGGTGCCCCTGAACATCTGCAAAACCTGCAGAGGAAAGAATCATACTGGCATGATTTTCCTGATATTGAGCATCACTATGGTACCACTAACGTACTCGCGATTGACATAAACGGCGATATTGCAGGCTGCACAACCACCAGCGGACTGAGCTTCAAGCTTAACGGACGCGTTGGTGACTCGCCCATAATAGGGGCCGGACTATATGTCGATAATGAGGTCGGAGCAGCAGGCGCCACTGGCCGCGGTGAGGACGTGATAAAATCGTGTGCCTCATATTACATTGTACTCAGGATGAGGGAGGGACGCTCTCCTCAGCAAGCTTGTGAAGATGCTCTCCAGATGATTGTTGACAGGTATAAAAAGGTAAATCCCGAATTCTACCCGAGTGAGAAATTTGTTGCTATAAACAGATATGGAGAAACCGGCTGTGCCATTATGAGGAGCAACCGGAATCCCCGGATGTCGGTTATGACTTCCAAAGGATACTCAAGGTATGAGGGAATAATTGCATTCCCGTGGAAATAGGCTGAGAGTAGAGGGTAAAGGGCAGTTTTGTACAGATCAGGTCTCCGGTTTTATTACTATTCCGCCCCTACGGGGCTTGACACAGAATTTTGTGACTACCAGAACAGGGCGTTGCCCTGCCTGATGCTATGTAAGGCCTACGGCCTTACTATTTTCAACCTGTCATTCAGCCCCGTCAGGGGCATAATACTATTGAGAGGGGCAACGCCTCTCACAGGC
>CAZKWD010000166.1:0-5424 GCA_964556175.1 uncultured Rikenellaceae bacterium | reverse complement strand
GAAATAAACTTTTCGCCGGGATCCTGACTTATCATTGCTTCGGGGAAGGCACTCTGGATAATATCGTTGCCTCCTGCCGGCACATGGCAGGTTATAAGACCGGCTCCTGTCCTGAGAGCTGCTTTTGCACCAAGCACAACCGCACCCATCTTCCCATATGATCCGCCAACAAGCAATCCATGGCCGAAAACTCCTTTATGATCGAATTTATACCTGTTTTTAAGGAGCATCTTTACCAGTTTCTTTTCAAGCAGGGTATAAGGTGTGACAGTATTATTTATTGCCGTAATACTGAGTCCTATAGGCAGAATAGTCCAGGCTCCCGTATATTTTTCGTTTTCAGCAAACAAAAATGAGAGCTTCGGGAACTGAAAACTGAGTGTGAAATCGGCATTAATGATGTTTTCAGGAATATTCTTGCTGTTGTCTTCTCCGAATAATCCTGAAGGAATATCGATTGATATTATTGTAGTGCCTGATTCATTTATTTTCTTAATTACCTCTGAAGCAAAACCTTCGGTTGGCCGGGAGATCCCCGATCCGAATATCGCATCTATTATAACATCACCGGGATTAATAACAGGGAACTTATCAATACTTTTTAGTATCCGGAATGGCACACTTGTCTCTTTTTCGAGCCTTTTCCTGTTTATCTGCCAGTCATTTGTTGTTCTGTCTGTAAATTGTACATAGAAAACTTCCGGCTCATATCTGCTCTTTGCCAGCATTCGTGCCAGGGCCTGTGCATCTCCGCCATTGTTGCCGGGACCGGCAAAAACAATTATCCCCCTTGACCTTTCAAATCTTTCCACATACCACTCATACAATTTCCCGGCAGCACGCTCCATAAGGTCAATTGATGCCACGGGTTCATTGATGATTGTATACTCATCAATCTGTTTTATCTTGTCACACCTGAATATCTTCATCCTGTCTTAATCATTAAAGTACAAATTTAAACTCTTCGGCCATTAATAAAAAAAGATTAATATATTTGTTTCCGGTCAAACACTTAATAGTATAGGTATTTTGACAGTATAATTCAGCTGCTCATGAACCTGTGTAAATAAAAAATATTAAAAACCTAAAAACAGTATAATATGCTAAAGAATCACCCAAAAGGATTACTGGTAGCCTTCTTTTCCAATATGGGCGAAAGATTCGGCTTCTATACAATGATGGCCATCCTGGTACTTTTTCTTCAAGCCAAGTATGGCCTTGCAGCAAATAAAGCTGGTGATATTTACAGTTGGTTTTATTTCAGCATATATGCACTTGCGCTGCTTGGAGGTATTCTTGCCGACTCAACAAAAAAATACAAGCTTGTTATTCTGGCAGGTATAATTATCATGTTTGCCGGATACATCATAATGTCAATTCCCGGAATGAGCCTTACCATTACAATAATAGGATTAATGATTATTGCCCTGGGGAACGGGCTTTTCAAGGGGAATCTACAGGCTGTTGTCGGGCAGATGTATGATGATCCGAAGTACTCTAAACTAAGAGACACTGCCTTTATGATCTTTTATATGGGTATTAATGTCGGAGCCTTTTTTGCACCTTTTGCTGCCAACGGCATGCGCAACTGGTGGCTTAAGGTCAACGGATTTGCCCATGACGGAAGCCTGCCGTCGCTTTGTCATCAATTCAACAACGGAACCCTTACAGACACTACAGTATTTCAGCAACTTGCCGATAATGTAAACCTTAGCGGACCCGTAACAGATCTTTCAGCATTTGCAACCGATTACCTTAATGTTTTTTCGAAGGGTTATAACTATGCTTTTGGAGTAGCTGCAGCAGCCATGATAATTTCGCTGCTGGTGTATGTAATCTTCAATAAACTGATACCTAATAAAGAGGTAAAAGAGGCCGCAATATCCACTGAAAAAATTGATTTTAAACCTGTTCCTATTGTTGCCGCTATCCTGGCAATCGGTGTAACTGCATTTGGCCTTCATTTCATAAGGCAGGTTGGCTGGGCCTCAGGTTTTGCATTCGGACTTTTTGCAGGCTTTATTACCTGGATCATCCTGGCCTCCCGAAAGGAGGAGAGAGCGAGGATCACAGCACTTATACTTGTATTTATTGTGGTTGTCTTTTTCTGGATGTCGTTTCACCAGAACGGACTGACCCTGACTCTTTTTGCCAGGGATTACACTGTTAAACAGACCGGAGCCTTTACCAATCTTTTCTTCACACTGCCTTCGATGCTTGCAGTTATCGGCTCCATAGCAGGGCTTGTTATGCTTGTCTATAAAAACCTGGAAGCAAAAATTAAGATTATCGGAGCTTTTTTGTTCATTATTTCACTTTTTGTAGCAGCGTTTTTCACTACCGGATTCGATCCTACCGGATTGCTTGGAAAAATATTAACTGCTTTCGGACCTCAAAACGCTATAGCGCCGGAAGTATTCCAGTCATTCAATCCTCTGTTCATCGTAGCTCTTACTTTCCCGGTAATGGCTGCATTTGCATGGATGAATAAAAAGGGCATAGAACCTGCAACTCCAAAGAAAATAGGTATCGGGATGGTTATAGCAGCTCTTGGATTTTTTGTAATACTGATAGCTTCTATCGGAATACCATCACCGGCATCGCTTGGCGGTCTGCCGGTTGCAGATAGTGACAGGGTATCACCATACTGGCTCATGAGCAGCTATCTGATACTTACAGTTGCAGAGCTTTTCCTCAGTCCAATGGGGCTTTCATTTGTATCAAAGGTTGCTCCTTCACGGTTCCAGGGTCTCATGCAGGGAGGCTGGCTGCTTGCAACAGCTGTCGGAAATAAACTGCTCTTTGTAGGTAGCCTGCTATGGGTTAAGGTACATTTAAGTACTCTGTGGCTGGTATTCATTGTATGCTGCCTGCTGTCAGCAATATTTATATTTTCAATTCTCAAAAGACTTAATAAAGCAGCTTCAAGCTGATGAATAAATTAATATATTATTTTTTAAAATGCAATTTTTATTTATCAGTATATGAAAGTTCTGAAATTCGGCGGTTCATCAGTCGGCACCCCGGAGCGTATCAGGGAGGTTAAAAGAATAATTGAGTCACAACCTCTTCCTATAATTATAGTAATATCTGCATTCCAGGGAGTTACAGATCAACTTTATACTATTTCAGAACTTGCCTCCAGGGGAAATACAGAATACGAAATTCAGCTCAAGGCTATTTCAGAAAAACATATAGAGTTCTCAAATAAATTAATTGAAGATGATATAAAACGGCAGGAGGTAATTGATGCCGTCAATAACATTATCAATGAATTAAAAGAGTTACTGAAGAGGATTTTTGTATTGCATGAATTAACCAGGCACGCTTCTGACCAGATAATCACCAGTGGAGAAAGATTGTCATCCTTCATAATAAGCAAATTCCTTGATAACTGTATTTATGCAGATTCGCGTAAATTCATAAAGACAGTTATCAGCGCAGGAAATACAGTTGTTGATTTTGATTTAACAAATTCACTCGTACCGAAAAAGATAGGTAAACCGGAAAATATAATTGTCGTTCCGGGATTCATTGCCTCCAATTCAAAAGGTGAGACAACATCACTTGGGAGAGGCGGTTCCGACTATACAGCAGCAATTATAGCTGCAGCATTAAAGGCCGAATCACTTGAGATATGGACTGATGTAGACGGTTTTATGACCGCTGATCCCAGAAAAGTTGATAAAGCATATACCATTGAAAGCCTTACATATGCCGAGGCTATGGAACTGTCTCATTTTGGAGCAAGGGTCATCTACACTCCCACCCTTCGCCCTGTTTACAGGGAAAATATTCCTGTAGCTGTCAGAAATACACTTAATCCTCTATCAAAGGGAACGGTCATTAATCAAAAGAAGACTGATCAGGGACCAAGCCCGATTAAAGGCATCTCCTCAATTGATCATATCGACCTGGTTACTATACAGGGACCTGCAATGGTAGGTGTAACCGGCACCTCGGCGAGGTTGTTCAGTGCACTTGCACGGCATGAAATAAATATAATACTGATTACCCAGGCGTCGTCGGAGTTTTCAATAACTTTTGCAGTGAATCCTGATGCTTCTGCAACTGCCTGCGAAGCAATAAAAGAAGAATTCAGTAATGAAATAGAGCAGAATAAAGAACTTAAAATTCTTATTGAGAAAGATCTGTCAATCATTGCAATTGTCGGCGAGAGAATGAAAAACACTCCCGGAATATCAGCAACGCTTTTCAGATCACTGGGAAGAAACGGCATTAATGTAATTGCCACAGCACAGGGTTCTTCAGAGTTAAATATATCAGTTGTAATAAAAAATAAGAGCCTCAAAAAAGCCCTCAATGTTATACATGACGGGTTTTTCCTTTCCACCTTCAAAGAGGTTAACCTTTTTATTGCCGGAACCGGTGTTGTGGGATCCAGCCTGCTGAAACAACTACTGAAGCAACGTGATCTTCTCCTGAAAAATTATAGCCTTAAGGTAAATCTGATGGGTCTGACAAACTCTCAGAAGATGCATATCGATCGTGATGGGATTTTGCTTGAATCATGCAGGGATACACTTAAAACCCTTGGTGCGAAGGCTGATTTTTCAGAGTTCATCCAGAAGATAAAAAAGATGAATCTCAGGAACTCTGTTTTTGTGGATTGTACTGCCGATACAACGATCGCAGCAAAGTACGACGAGATCCTTAACGGTTATATTTCTGTTATAACTGCCAATAAAATAGCATGTTCCTCTGAATACAGCTATTATCAGCGATTAAAGAAGCTATCGGGTGAACGTGGTGTGCGATTTATGTATGAGACCACTGTAGGAGCCGGATTGCCGATAATCAAGACTATCAGCGATCTTATCCTTAGCGGTGACCGTATATTCAGGATTGAAGCAGTTCTTTCCGGCACCATGAATTTCATTTTTAATGAAATGAGTGAGAATATACCTATGAGTGTTGCAATAAGAAAGGCAAGAGAGAAGGGATATTCAGAGCCGGACCCCCGTACCGATCTCAATGGGACAGATGTGGTCAGAAAAATTCTTATACTGGCAAGAGAATCTGGCTATAATATTGAAAAAGAAGATGTTGAAGTGAAGAAATTCCTCCCGGACGAATGTTTTGAAGGTGATTTAAATGACTTCTACAGCAAGGTGGAGAAACTTGATCGTAAATTTGAAAGACAAAGACTTGAACTTAAAAAATCCGGTAAAAAATGGAGGTTTGTAGCTACTATAGACCAGGGTAAAGCAAGGGTTGAGCTGATAAGCGTTGACAAAAATCATCCGTCATATGATCTCGATGGCAGCAACAATATAATTTTACTAACTACAGAGAGGTACCATGAGCTTCCAATGGTAATAAAAGGATACGGAGCCGGTGCTGATGTGACTGCTGCAGGCGTATTTGCAGACTTAATGAGAGTAGTTAATGTATGAAGGGAAA
>CAZKWD010000165.1:0-5464 GCA_964556175.1 uncultured Rikenellaceae bacterium | reverse complement strand
AAATGAGCCCCATAAAACTCGAATTTTCAATACCTGAACGGTATGCTTATGAGGTAAATATAGGGTACCCTGTTACGTTTAAAGTTGATGGCAGCAATACAATTTATGAGGCCAAAGTTTATGCGGTGGATCCTAAGATTGAACTGGCCACCAGGTCAATAGTCCTGAGAGCCCTGTATCCGAATAAAAATGAAGAGCTCAAGTCAGGACGTTATGCTGCTGTAACACTCGAGCTCTCGAAGATAAATAATGCCATTGCAATTCCTACAGAAGCACTCGTCCCGGAAATGGAAGGGGAATTAGTGTATGTTTACAGAAATGGCAAAGCATCGGTGGTGAGAGTTAATACTGGTTTGCGTACCGAATCACTCATTCAGATCGTATCGGGACTTGAATTCGGTGATACTTTGCTGACTTCAGGCATCCTGCAGCTTCGTGAGAGTTTGCCTGTTGTACTTGACACGCTGATAACAAACTAAACCAGCCAAAACCAGCAACATGAGCCTCTCATCACTAAGTATAAACAGACCTGTACTGGCAACTGTGTTTGCCATAATCATACTGTTATTCGGGATTGTCGGTGCAACTTTCCTGGGAATCCGTGAATTCCCAAGTGTTGATCCTGCTATAATTTCAGTAAGTACATCCTACCCCGGGGCCAATTCTGATGTTATTGAAACCCAGATCACCGAACCCCTTGAACAATCTATCAACGGCATTCCGGGTGTGCGCTCGTTAACAAGTGTAAGCCGTCAGGGCTCAAGCAGGATCACCGTTGAATTCGAACTATCGGTGGATCTTGAAACAGCGGCTAATGATGTCAGGGATAAAGTATCGCAGGCTATGAGAAGACTACCACGCGACTGCGACCCACCTACCGTGACTAAAGCAGATGCTGATGCCAGCCCCATACTTTTTCTGACAATTGAGAGTCAGAAAAGATCATTGCTTGAGCTGTCAGAAATAGCTGACCTGACGTTAAAGCAGCAGCTTCAGACTGTATCAGGAGTAAGCGCAATAAATATTTTCGGTGAAAAACGGTATGCAATGCGCCTGTGGATTGACCCCGTCAAGCTGGCCGGTTATAAATTGACACCTATGGATGTCAGAAACGCAATTACCCGCGAAAATGTCGAATTGCCCTCGGGTACTATTGAGGGGACAACAACCCAGCTCACAATAAGAACACTGGGATTGATGACAACCCCAAAAGAGTTTAATGATCTGATAATTAAACAGTCAGGAGATCAGATAGTCAGGTTTCAGGATATTGGCAGGGCCGAGCTTGGTCCGGAAGATATCAGAGGTATCCTGAAAAATGACGGTGTACCAATGGCAATGCTTGCGGTTGTTCCGCAACCCGGTTCCAACCAGATTGAAATAGTTGATGAGATATACAGGCGCCTGGAATATATACGAAAAGATCTCCCCGATGATGTTAAGGTAAATGTAAACTATGACAATACCGAATACATACGTTCCTCAATTTCTGAAGTAAAGAATACCATCTTTATAGCCTTTCTTCTTGTAGTGGTTATTATATACTTCTTCCTGCGTAGCTGGAGGGCAACTATCATTCCGATACTGGTCATCCCTGTTTCACTTATTGGTTCATTTTTCATAATGTACCTGGCAGGATTCTCTATAAATGTTCTTACACTTCTTGCGATGGTGCTTGCAATCGGAATCGTTGTCGATGATGCCATTGTGGTGATGGAGAATATTTATGTTAAGGTTGAATCGGGCATGTCCCCTTTTGAAGCAGGGCTAAAAGGATCAAAAGAGATCTATTTTGCGATTATCTCGACAACAATTACACTTGTTTCAGTCTTCTTCCCGATTGTTTTCCTTCAGGGTATAACCGGACGTCTCTTCAGGGAATTTGGTATTGTAATGGCAGGCACGGTTGCTATTTCTGCCTTTCTGGCTCTTTCACTTACACCGATGGTCTCAACAAAACTGTTAAAACATGAAAAAAGCCATACGTGGTTCTACAGAAAAACTGATCATTTCTTTCAAAATCTGAATAATGGTTATAAAAATTCACTGAGCTCATTTCTTACATATCGCAGGTATGCTTTTCTGATCCTGGCATTTGCTATCGGGTTGATATTTCTTCTCTGGACTACAATACCATCCGAAATGGCTCCCCTGGAAGATCGTTCACAAATTACAATAAATATGTCGGCGACTGAAGGTGCCACCTATGAGTATATGCTGGCTTATGCTGACGACCTTGCAGACCTGGTCGAACAAAAAATACCGGAGCGTGTACGGTATACTACAATGGTACGTGGAGGTACTTTTGCAAATATAAGAATAGTGCTTACAAAACCTGATGAAAGAGAGCGAACCCAGCAGGCTATTGCTGATAATCTGTCAGCAGATCTGCGAAGCAAGACAAAAGCCAGGGCATTTGTAATGCAGCAGTCGACTTTTGGCAGCAGGCGGGCAGGAATGCCTGTTCAGTATGTTCTTCAGGCAACTTCGATAGAAAAACTCAGAGAGATACTTCCCGAGTTTATGGATAAAGTGATGGAAAGCGAAGTACTCCAGATGGCTGATGTGAACCTGAAGTTTTCAAAACCTGAGCTGAGGATACATATTAACCGTGAAAAGGCAATTTCAATGGGAGTATCTACACAAAATATCGGACAGACACTTCAACTTGCTCTCAGTGGTCAGCGTTTCGGGTATTTCTTCATGAATGGAAAACAGTACCAGATACTTGGTGAGCTTGCACGGTCTGACAGGAATAAGCCTTTGGATCTCAAATCGTTATATGTAAGGAATAACAGCGGGGACATGATCCAGTTCGATAATCTTGTTACACTTTCAGAAGAGACTGCCCCACCCCAGCTTTACAGGTACAACAGGTTCGTAGCTGCAACAGTATCGGCCGGTCTTGCGCCGGGAAAGACAATAAGCGAAGGTCTTGAAGAGATGGACAGGATAGCTGATGAGGTCCTTGATGAATCCTTCAGGACGGCACTGGCAGGTGATTCAAAAGATTTCCGTGAGAGCTCGTCAAGTCTTATGTTTGCATTCATGCTTGCTCTTATTCTTATATTCCTGGTACTTGCTGCACAGTTTGAAAGCTTTAAGGATCCATTCATTGTAATGATGACTGTTCCCCTTGCCCTTACAGGAGCGCTGGTGTTTATGTGGTATTTCGACATCACGATGAATATTTTCAGCCAGATAGGTCTTATAATGCTTATTGGCCTTGTGTCAAAAAACGGTATTCTTATTGTGGAATTCGCCAACCAGAGAAAAAGCGCAGGTATGAAAAAGATCGATGCGATCAAATATGCTGCTGCTGCACGTTTTCGTCCGATACTGATGACAAGCTTTGCTACTATCCTGGGTATCTCACCATTGGCCCTTGGTCTTGGAGAAGGTGCACAAAGCCGGATTGCTATGGGTATTGCTGTCATCGGCGGAATGGTCTTCTCTACATTCCTGACTCTGTATGTAGTACCTGCTATTTATACCTACATTTCAAGTGAAACAAAAACAAAACCTGATGAAAATAAAGAGGTTACTGTCGCTTAGCCTTATTTTCTTAATCCTTTGCGGATCAGTTAAGGGACAGATTGTTTACAACCTGAAAGATTGCATTAACACCGGTCTCGAAAATAACTTTTCACTATTGATCACCAGGAACAGTGAAGAGATAGCAAAGAACAATTTTACACCGGGGAATGCAGGATATCTGCCCTCTCTTGATCTTAGTGGCAGACATTCCGGTACACTTAATAATATCAATCAGAATCTCGCTGATGGTACACAGGTGGAAACGAATGACGTATTCAACACAACCACAAATGCTGGAGTAAATCTAGGTCTCACAATATTCAATGGCTTTAATGTTCAGACTACCTATAAAAAGCTTAATGAACTGAAACAGGTAGGTGAACTGAACACCCAGATGGCAATTGAAAACCTTGTATCTGATATAGTATCAGCATATTATAATTATATTAACCAGGTGCAGCAACTGAATAACTTAAAATATGCTCTCACCTTATCCAGGGAGCGTCTCAGAATTGATGAAGAGAGATATCTGTTGGGATCAAGCTCCAAACTTAATGTGTTGCAATCAAGGGTTTATCTTAATTCAGACAGTTCGCGACTTTCACGTCAATGTGAAACCGTTAGGGCAACAGAGATAAGGCTCAATGAGCTGATGGCTGTTGTAGATCTCGCCAGGTCATTTGTTACAAAAGACTCATCGATTGATATAAACCCTGATTTTTTATATGAAAAGCTCCTGGAAGAAACGCTGACAAAGAATACAAGTCTGTTAATTGCAGGAGCCAATAAGACAATTTCGGAATATGATTACAAACTCATTGCATCGCGTTCTTACCCGTATCTTAATTTATCAACAGGTTATAACTATTATTTTTATACCTATTCAGGCAGTACAACAAAGAATCAGCTTACCAATGGAATGAATTACGGTCTCACTATGGGATTAAATATTTTTGACGGGTGGAATCAGAGAAGGAGTTTGCGTAATTCATCAATTGAGGTGATGAATAAAGAGCTTAAATATCAGGAAGTTGAGCAGGGTGTCAGAGCAGATCTTATCACGATATACAGTGCTTACAGCAGTTATCTGAAACTTGTAGCCCTCGAAGAGCAGAATCTGAGCACTGCAACTGAAAACCTGGCAATTGCGTTGGAGAGGTACAGGCTGGGGAACCTGTCAGGAATAGAACTGCGTGAGGTGCAACTGAGTCTGCTTGAAGCCAGGGAGAGCCTGGTATCGGTAAAATATCAGGCTAAGCTTGCTGAGATCTCTCTTCTTCTTATCTCAGGAAGAATTATGGAATATTACCAGTAGTCCTTTTCCCAATTTATTGTAAATTTGTTGCTCATTTTTTATTATGAAAAAGAAAACTGAGCTTATTACGAACAAGGATGGCAGTGTTTTTCATCTGAACCTAATTCCTGGAGATATTGCTGAGAAGATAGTTATTGTGGGTGATCCGGGAAGGGTTGATATGCTTTCTTCACTATTGAGCGAAATAAGGGTAAGGAAGGAGAACAGGGAATTTCGTACAGTGACAGGCACCTTTGAAAATGAAGAGATCACTATAATATCGTCTGGCATTGGCACAGACAATATTGATATACTAATAAATGAGCTGGATGCTCTGGTAAATATTGATCTTAAGACCGGGATAGCCAAAGAGGAAACTGTATCACTTACCCTCATAAGGATTGGCACCTCCGGAGGATTGCGGAGTGATGTCCCGGCAGGATCATGTGTACTTACTGAAACAGCAGTCGGATTTGACGGTCTGATACATTTCTATGCAGAGCATGACTGGATACTTGATATGGTATTGTCTTCGGTGCTTGCTGAATATCTTGAATGGCCCGATACCCTCTCCTTTCCGTATGCAGTTAATGCCTCAAAAGAATTGATTGAGGCATTCAGGAATGAAGACTT
>CAZKWD010000164.1:0-5479 GCA_964556175.1 uncultured Rikenellaceae bacterium | reverse complement strand
ACCTGCTCTTGTCAAGGAATTCCCTGATGGTTCCTTTTAGTCCCACGGTACTTAAAGTGATGCGTGTCGGGCTCCATCCGTAGCCCCACTCACTGGTCATTATCTCAAGGCTCTTCAGTACCTCTGTAATATTGTCGAGAGGCTCACCCATGCCCATATAGACCATGTTGGTTAGTTTCCGGAATTCCGGAAGGCTCCTGAACTGGTTTAGTATCTCGTTTGATGACAGATTTCCCTGGAATCCCTGTTTGCCTGTCATACAGAAAATACATCCCATTTTGCATCCTGCCTGTGTAGAGACGCATATGGTTGCCCTGTCATTATCAGGGATAAAAGCTGTTTCTATATATTTATCATTCAGTACATTATAAAGATATTTCCTGGTGCCGTCCCTGCTTTCTGTTACTCTAACCGGGTCAGTCAGACCGATTTCATAATCAACTGAAAGAAGCTCCCTCATCCTCTTCGAAAGATTAGTCATCTCATCAATCGAGGTGATCTCCTTTTTATAGAGCCAGTCGGCGATCTGTTTAGCGGCATAGCCCGGCATCCCGACATGTCTGGTGACGGCAATCAGCTCATTCAGTGTCTTTCCGTATAGTTTGTCCTTTGGCATTTATACAATTCCCCATATCACCCTTAATTATATCCATATCCCGCCTTTTGCAGATCCTTCACTGATTTGAATGGTTTTGGCGGATTCAGGTATTTATTAAGATGATTATAGATCTTCAATCTTATTTCCTTTGCTGCCATATTATCCAGCCTGTCAAATGAATGGCCGCCGGGCATATTTTCAAATATTTCATAGGTAAAACCGCTTTTTCCATCAGCCTTAAGTGATTTTATAAGGTGCTCAACTTCCAGTACATTGACATCTTCATCATTTGTGTTGGTGTGTATAAGAAGGGGAGTGTTGCGATATTTTGCTGTCTGCCAGGCAGGGGATCTTTTCCTGTATTCGGCAACATTTTCATCGGCAGGCTTCCCTATGGCTGCCTGTTCTGAATATAGATCGCGGTACTCCTGATCCTTATATCCCATACGTGCTATGAGGTCGCTGACCGGGACACCGGTGAAAGCCACCTTATAGTTCTCCGGGTATTCAAAGATATTGAACAGGGCGATTAATCCACCATGACTCCATCCTATTATACCTACCTTTTCTTTATCCACAATTGTGTAATTATCAATCATATACTGGCGGCTGGCATCAACATCCTGCACTTCAAGACCTCCATAGTCGATCTTGTAATACATGGATGCTCCATAACCTGTTGATCCCCGGTATTCGGCAGCTACGACAATATAACCCTGTGATACGATCTCCCTGACTATATGGGTATAATAGGTATCAAAGTTGGCATGTACGCCGCCATGAGGAAATACCAGAAGCGGGTATTTCTTTGAAGGATCAGCATCTTTCGGAATGAAGATATATGACCAGAGTTTTACAGGATTTCCGGCACCCTGACCGGTAGGATTTTTTTCCACTGCCAGTGGAGGGCCGGTAATATAAACCTTGTCTATGTAGGCTATGTCGCCAACCTTGTTATACCACTGAACATCATCGATCTTCTTTTCGAGCACATCAAACCAGTGGTTCAGATTATCAATATCGGCATTGACCTTTTTAACGGCTTCCATAAGCTCAACTGCCCCCGGCTGGGCTGAGAGTTCCGCAAAGCAGAAGATAAGCAGTAAAACTGCCAGAGTAATTAACCTTTTCATGTTTCTTTATATTTTTACTTGGTTCTGTGTCCCTGTTCATAAATAAATCCTTTATTGTACTGTCATTGCGATCCGCCAGCTGGCGGAGGAGCAATCTTTTTATTTCACCACAGTCCCGATAGCTATCGGGATCATGGATTAGCACGGATTTTCTCCATGATCTCGTTTCCATGTAATCCTGTGTGATCCCTGGTTAAATTCCTATTTCCCCTTCATATACAAATGTTGCCGGTCCTGTCAGCCACACATCTGTTACTTTCTGGTCCTTAGCTGTAAATTCGACTTCAAGATTACCGCCTTTTGTCCTGACTTTTATCGCAGGTCTGTCAAAATGTCCTGCCAGAACTGAAGCAATGGCAGATGCTGTAACACCTGTTCCACAGGCTAAAGTTTCCTCTTCAACACCTCTTTCGAAGGTTCTGACATATAGTCCGTTATCGACAACCTGTACAAAGTTGACATTGGTACCTCCCGGGGCAAACTGTGGTGACCACCTGAGCAATTTACCCTCCTCGTTGACATTGATTTTATCAATATCATCTGAAAAGACCATATAATGAGGAGATCCGGTGTTGACAAAATAATTGCCTTTAACGATACCAAATTCATTTACGTCAGCCATCTGAAGGCGGACAATATCATCACTCACCTCAGCTTCATGTATTCCATCGAAAGCAAGAAATCTTTGTTTTTCACCTGCGATGCCATGTTTCAATGCAAAATGAGCAGTACATCTGCCGCCGTTGCCGCACATTGAACCTAATTTACCGTCAGAATTGAAATATTTCATTTCATAGTCAGCCTTGCTGAACGATGAGATCAATATCAATCCATCGGCACCTATCCCGAATCTTCGATTACATAATCTGTTAATAAGTTTTGAATCGGATGGATTAAAATTACTGTCCCGATTGTCAATGATAATGAAATCGTTACCGGCACCCTGGTATTTGTTAAACGTTATTGTTATCAATGTTAAAGTGTTGTTAAAACTATCTAATTTATTGAGGCTCATGCAAAAAAATGCATGATCTTTGTAAAACAAAACTATCGGAAAAGGGTTATAAAGATATGAATCTTTTACTAAGGCATAATCTATGAGTCCTGGTGAAGATCAAAAACGGATAAATTTTAAAAACCATATAGCGATGAAAGGAAAATATTTATTTGGCGGATTATTAATTGCTCTTCTTGGAGCAGCTATCGCATTATTTGCTTATACATCTATTGTCGATAAGCCTGAGGCTACAGTAGTCATGGACAGCGCGGATACGGCAGTGCCTGATGCACAGGCAATACTTACCTCCTTCCAGATGCAGCCGGGACAGGTTGATTTTACGTATGCTGCTGAGCAGACAGTTCATGCAGTTGTACATGTCCGCACGAAGACTATGATTCAACAGCCAGGGAATCCTATACTTGAGTGGTTTTATGGCGATCGTTACCGCGTCCAGCCCAGAGAGATAGCAGGTTATGGATCAGGTGTGATTATCTCTCCTGACGGTTATATAATAACCAACAATCATGTTGTCGAGGATGCTGAAAATATAGAGGTTAAACTAAATGACAACAGGGTTTTCGATGCAGAACTGATAGGACGGGATCCATCTACTGATATTGCTGTATTGAAGATAGAGGCTAAAAACCTTTCGTATCTTAAATATGGAGACTCAGATAATCTGAAAGTAGGTGAATGGGTACTTGCCGTAGGGAACCCCTTCAATCTTACATCAACCGTCACGGCAGGAATAGTAAGTGCAAAAGGCAGGAGTCTCGGGCTCCTGGATTCAGATTACAGGATCGAATCCTTTATTCAGACTGATGCTGCCCTGAATGTGGGCAACAGCGGAGGGGCCCTGGTTAATACCAGGGGACTTCTTGTAGGTATAACTTCAGCAATCTATTCTCCCAGCGGTGCCTATGCAGGCAACTCCTTTGCCATTCCTGTAAGCATTGTAAAGAAAGCAGTTGAGGACATGAGAGAATTTGGTGAAGTACAAAGAGCCATTATTGGTGTCAATATCACTGATGTAACACCGGAAGATGCTAAAAAACAAAATCTCAATGAAATAAAAGGAGCAAAAATAACAAGAGTCATTGAAGGCGGTTCGGCTGATGATGCAAAATTGAAGGAAAATGATGTGATCATCAAACTGGATAATGTTGATATCAACACAGTATCAGAACTGCAGGAGCAGGTAGGTAAGCACCGTCCGGGCGATAAGGTCAGAATCACTTATCTAAGGAACGGAAAAGAGACAACAGTACATGTTACCATGAAAAATGTTGCAGGCAATACCAGCATTGTCCCTGTGGGTATGGGTACAGGTATGATCTTCGGAGCACGGTTTGAATCATTGAGTTCCTCAGACAAACGGACATATAATATTGATAACGGAGTAAAAATATCAGAAATAGGCGATGGGCTTTTCAGAGATATGGGACTGAAAAAAGGAACAATAGTTATCAGGGTAAATGATGAAAAAATTAATAGTGCTGAGGATATACGAAAAGCAACAAATAACAGCGAACGATCTCTTAAATCAATTGAGGGAATAACCACTGACGGAAGATTGTTCAGTTTCAGTTATGGCTATTAAATATAACTTTAATTGCAAGTAGTTGAGAAACAATAAGTTTGTAAAAAGTATTTTTTGTTGATAACAATGCATCGATATCTTTGTTATTATATATAAAAGCGTTATCTTTGCGCAAAATTTTCCCAAGGCATAATGAGACAGTTAAAGATTACCAAATCCATAACAAACAGGGAGAGTGCTTCACTCGACAAATATTTGCAGGAGATTGGTAAAGAAGAGTTGATATCGGTAGATGAGGAAGTTGAACTGGCTCAGCGGATCAAGAAGGGAGACAGAACTGCTCTCGAAAAACTCACCAAGGCAAATTTACGTTTCGTCGTATCTGTGGCAAAACAGTATCAGAATCAGGGACTTAGCCTTCCGGATCTTATTAATGAAGGTAACCTTGGTCTGATAAAAGCAGCTGAGAAATTTGATGAAACAAGGGGTTTTAAGTTTATCTCCTATGCTGTATGGTGGATAAGACAATCTATACTCCAGGCCCTTGCTGAACAGTCGAGGATAGTAAGATTGCCCCTTAACCAGGTAGGCTCACTAAACAAGATAAATAAGGCTTTTTCAAAGTTTGAACAGGAAAACGAGCGTACTCCTTCACCTGAGGAGCTCGCAGATGTTCTTGAATTGCCCAAGGAGAAGGTAACAGATACTCTTAAAGTATCAGGCCGGCACGTTTCTGTAGATGCTCCATTTATTGAAGGAGAGGATAATAGTCTTCTCGATGTGCTTACAAATACCGATTCCCCTGTTGCTGATAAGCTCCTGATGGATGAATCTCTTTCAAGAGAGATATACAGGGCACTGGCAACACTTACTGAGAGGGAGAGAGACATTATCCGCTTTTTCTTTGGTATAGGCTGCCAGGAAATGACACTTGAGGAAATAGGAGAGAAATTCGGGCTTACAAGGGAAAGAGTACGTCAAATAAAGGAAAAAGCTATAAGAAGATTGAGACATACTTCCAGAAGCAGACTGCTGAAAGGATATTTAGGTTAATCATAACACTGGAATGACAGTAAAAATGAGCCCCGGGGAGAGGCTCATTTTTTTTGCCTGCTAAAGAATAGTGCAGGCCTGGGGAAAATTTTAGTTAAATATACTAAATATTTTTATTATCTGATCAATAATTTAGATGATTTATTTTGACCGGG